>JABHAX010000210.1 GCA_018674095.1 Fidelibacterota bacterium | reverse complement strand
TCTAAAGAATAATATAAATCTTAATGCTAGATTATTACATCTACCAACAGAGTTAATTGATTATGTTATTCTTCACGAATTAGTTCATACAAAAGTAAAGAATCATTCCAAGGAGTTTTGGTCTACTTTAGATAGATTTGTAGGTGATTCAAAATTTTATGATAAACAGTTAAGAAGTTATAAAATAATATAATAACCTAAACCCACCTCTCCAATTCTTCCTTCCGAACCCAGTTAGCATATATCTCAGTGGTGAAAAGAGCCGCATTTCTACGGCTCTAATGATCGGTGTCACACATACGTCACAGTAATCTGTAAATACCTTATTTTATTGACTTTTCCGAGGCTCATAACCCGATTAGTTTATTATTGCCCATTAGCGTGGTTTTTTGTTTGTGGAAAAAGTAGTATATTCCATTAACATCAGGAGTGCTCTGAGATTAGTTTCAGAGCCGCCAACCGAGCCGAGATAAATTGAGGCCACGGTGGTTTGATCCATAGACGGTAGATGTGCCCAGGAAAATGGGAATAAGAATAAACCGCCTGATGCTTGGCGGTTTTTTTCGTTTATAGACTTCCTGATGTGTTAACCATAAATAAAAAGGAAAACACATCATGAGTAAAATCACACCAAAAGACAGTGAGTTAAAACCAGTCTCACTATTTTTTAAATCAATCTATATTGGGACTCCAGAAGAAGACATAGAGATTCCACAAGTGGTCCAAAAAAACATTTCCCTTGTGGAGCAGAATCATTTGGAAATAATCACTTGGGGAATATTTTTTAATGCGCATTTAGGCCGTGGTGTTCAGGCATATATTCGTGCATCTAATGGGGAGATTAGTTACCCCCCGGAATACCTTCAGGGAGCATTTCTCATGTTTCTAAATAAGAATGACATCAATGCTGTTTCTAGTTATGGGATTAGGGAAAAGACAATAGTGGGTATACTTGATCAAGAAACAGGATCATTTCATTTATTAGATCTGTCTTTGCCTGATGAGAGCGATATATCAGTCTTAGAATTTGAAGGTGCAGAATTTTTTGATGAATACACCATAGAAAAGGATAACGCTGAACTACTTCGATCAAGTCATGTGGATTTCTTAAAAAGTAGAATGGCATATAAAGATTCAGATTATAAAAAAGCACTATTCTATTTAAATAAGGTTTTAGAGAAGAATCCCAATTATAGCCGAGCGTATTCTGCCCGAGGGGCAAATTACCAAGAATACCAGGATATGAGATATGCTTTAGCTAACTACTTTGACGGCCTTGAAATAAACCCCAATAATTGGCGGTCACTGTATAACATAGGTATACTTTTTGAAGAGGTTGGCTTAGTGGAGATAGCACGAAAGTATGTTGAAGCATGCCTTGAAATAAATCCCGACTTTGATGAAGCAATAAACTACCTTAATCTCATCAGTGATGATCATGACAATCCTAATGAACCGATAGAAATGAAAATTGAAGTATATGATTAATATACTTTATATCGACATCAATCCACATTTCGTGGGGTATTTTGTTTGTGGGATGATGGGTATTTCTTAATAATTGTTAAGAAATTCAAATTAGATTGAGTTCTCACACAAACATAGTCGTTAAATACATAGTTGAACACTATTACACTCTATATCATAAAGGATTCTTAGTTAATGAAAAAATACATATATAACATAATAATTATTTCCAATTTATTCGCTCAAATAGACTACACCACACAGATACAAACAATATTTAATGCCAACTGTACCAGTTGTCATATGTATGGTAATGCCAGTGGTGGTTTAACCTTAACCTCCTATTCTGGTGTTATGACTAATAGCAATAGTGGAGCTTCGGTTGTTCCAGAAGACCACGCTAATAGTTTGTTATGGCAACGAGTAAATAGCGGTGAAATGCCAGCCGGGAATAATCCTGACCTGAGTTCTGATGAAATAAATTTAATTGCTCAATGGATAGATGAAGGGGCTTTAGAGGTTGCGAGTGATTCTACATCTATTGAAGGCAGATGGTTATTAGAACAGTACAGTAATACTATGTATGAGTTTGATGGGGATGTAAGATTGACATATTTGT
This sequence comes from Fidelibacterota bacterium, assembly GCA_018674095.1. Classification (GTDB taxonomy): domain Bacteria; phylum Fidelibacterota; class Marinisomatia; order Marinisomatales; family UBA1611. Next base: position 2,376 of record JABHAX010000210.1, on the reverse strand, counting down.
GTAATGCTGATGTTTGTGATTCAACTTATTGGAATTCTTTAGATACAAGTGATGCTTTGCCGACACAAAACCCTTACACTTTCATTAATGATACTCTGACCATTGATTTAAATTTTGGGAATTATTTTGTAGAAGTAGTTACTTTTTTGTGTGATGGCAATGTGATTGATTTTAATAGTCAACAAACCAATTTGCATAGAATAGGAACTGATTTTGATGAGTGTGAAGATTACAATGGTCAACAACTTGACATATCAAATGCTATAAATACTCCTGTACAATTCAGACTAAATCAGAACTATCCAAACCCATTTAATCCAACAACTACATTAGCCTATGACTTGCCAAAAGATGAATTAGTCAACATCACTATTTATGATATGATGGGTAGGATGGTGAGCAATTTGGTCAGCAGTCAGCAAAATGCAGGCTATAAATCCATCCAATGGGACGCTACCAATAATGCAGGACAGCCAGTATCAGCAGGAGTGTATCTTTACAGTATTGAAGCAGGGGAGTTCAGGCAGACCAAGAAGATGGTACTGCTGAAGTAGATAGTCCCTTTTCACAACATCAAGCTCCATATTCATGGGGTTTTTTGTTTGTGGGATGATGGCTAAATTTAATTGGTTATGAAAAAAGTATTTTCAGATTTCATTTTAGGGGCTCTTTTATTCTCATTTTTATCTGCACAAGAATGGGAACAATCATTTATTGCCGGAAATTTAGATATTAATGGTTTATTTATGGGAGGGTCAGAGGTCTTACATCTTGTTCCTCATAAAAATAAATTGTTTGCTTCCATAGGATATTGGCAAGATGAAAACAATATTTGGTATGGAGGTAATGATTTAAATCTTGGCTGGGCTCAAATAGTATGTTTAGAAAACGAAGATGATAGTTGGAATGTTGACTTTGATTTGGGTTTGAATTATTTAAGACCAGAAATCCTCAAGCAGGTTATTTTCACCAAAGATTACAATGGTAATACATTGGATGCTCCCGATACATTGCTCATAGTGGGCGCTTATTCACCGAATTATATATCAGGAAATGTGACTGCTAATATTTTTATAAGAAATGATGTAAATAGTTCATGGGACCAAGTATTAGTTTATGAAGGTGGTTTTCCTGCTGGTGAAAATTATTCTATGCGTGATATTGAAATATATACCGATCAGGTAACTGGAATTGAGAATTTGATTATTTCTGTAGGTACGCAGGGAATTTTTTCTGGAAAATATAACCCCAATGTAGATGGTAAAATTGAAATAGGATTAAATCCTGAAATTGGACCTTTGAGTATTCGCTCATTAGGAATTGCAATTGCAAATAATATTTTATATTTCTCTTCAGGAAATAAAATTTTCAAAAGAAATGATGGTTTTAACCCTAGTTATGATGTTGTACATGATTTTATTGATTTAAGTTCAAATATAAATTCTGCTGTTGGAGGCATAAGAGGTCTTTCAACAATTTCTAATCCATCTGGAGTAAATGAATCAATGCTGTTGATGTGGTGCCCCAATGGTCAATCTAGTGGAACAATATTTCGACTTGACCCCAATGAATCACAAGAGTTCGACCGAGTTTATGAAACTAAAATTTCATTACTAGTAGAGGATTATTTACCCGGAGAAACAGTTACTTACTTGTTGGGAGCATATAATGAATTTTATTCATTCACAGACCCCGTTACTAACGAGGAATATAATATCATTGGTATAGAATCTTTACTTCAAGGAGATAATTTTCCAACATGGAATAGTTTTTATAGTGGTGCAATATTTGCTTTAAGAGATAATAGTGCTCAATACGAACTCCAAGAAATTAATGGAGCAATAGGTTTTGATGATAATCCTCTAGTTTCTGTTAGATGTTATGTGGAATCACCATTTGAAAATGAAGATGCACTGTATTTTGGTGGTTTTGATCCTAATGGTTATACATCAACAAATAATGCTTGGATTTATAAAAGGATATGGAACATTCTAGATATATTTGGACAAGAATCTCTATCAGTTATTGATTACAAAATCCATAATAATTTCCCCAACCCATTCAACCCAGTCACAACTCTCTACTACGACTTACCAGAAGACGTTATGGTCAACATCACCATCTATGATATGATGGGTAGGATAGTGAGCAATTTGGTCAGCAGTCAGCAAAATGCAGGCAATAAATCCATCCAATGGGACGCTACCAATAATGCAGGCCAGCCAGTCTCAGCAGGAGTATATCTTTACAGTATTGAAGCAGGGGAGTTCAGGCAGACCAAGAAGATGGTACTATTAAAATAGATTTACCCTTTCTACAACATCAAGCCTCACATTCGTGGTTTTTTTTGTTTGTGGATAAAATTGACGCTCATTC
>JABHAX010000209.1 GCA_018674095.1 Fidelibacterota bacterium | reverse complement strand
CGATGGTGCAGATGAAGTTTGTTGCGGCTATGTATATTTAAAAAATGCACCCACACCGGAAGCGCTCCAAAAAGAAAGTGAAAAACTCGTGGAAGAGATTCATTATTTTGATGTGCTTCGTTCAGATCGAAGTATCAGTTCAAACAGCTTGGAAGCGCGGACACCATTTCTAGATAAAGCATTTGTGAAATATTACCTTTCCATTCCAGCAGAATTAAAAACATTTGATGGCGTTGATAGATTAGAAAAATATCTTTTAAGAAAAGCATTTGATGGACATGGATTATTACCGGACAATGTTTTGTGGCGCCGGAAGTGTGCCTTTTCCGATGGCGTCAGCTCGCAGAAAAACTCGTGGCATCAAATTATTAAAACGTTTATTGATGAAAAAATTAGCGATGCTGAATTCAACCGTGAAAGTGTCGCCATCACCCATTGTAAACCTATGTTGAAAGAGAGTTATTATTATCGAAAAATATTTGAGTCTCATTTTGAAAAGAATGAAAAATTAATTCCCCATTTTTGGATGCCGAATTGGACAACTGTTATTGACCCATCCGCACGGGAATTGCAAGATTATCAAGAGTAAAGAGAAATAGTAAACCTTGGATGTTTTGGTAGAGTAAAATAATTAATTCTGATTTATAAGTCTTAATTTCAGCTCCGAATTTTCTTGAGTATATGAACCTTAAATACACGAACACATTAATACTTTTTCACACCCAAGCACTTTAATACTTAATACACTTTCAGAATGAGTACACCGACCAAACGCGTGGCATTCCATACATTGGGATGCAAACTGAATTTCTCGGAGACGGCAACTATCTCCCGTGATTTTATTCGTCATGGATTTGAAAAAGTTGACTACCGAGACATAGCGGATATTTACGTCTTAAACACTTGCTCAGTTACGGAAAATGCAGACAAAGAAGCACGGAAACTCATTCGTCAAGCAAAACGCAGGAATCCAGATTCGTCCGTAGCAGTGATTGGTTGTTATGCCCAACTCAAACCCAACGATATTGCATCAATTGAAGGTGTGGACATTGTATTAGGCGCGGAAGAAAAATTTAATTTATTGAGCCATCTTGACGGAATTGATCTAAACGGTGGCACTCAAGTAATTCAATCCGAGATTGATCACGTTCATAAATTCACACCATCATTTTCATCTAGTGAACGGACTCGGTCTTTTTTAAAAATTCAAGATGGTTGTGATTACACTTGCTCTTTTTGTACCATTCCATTGGCACGCGGCGAGAGCCGTAGCGATACCATTGAAAACACCATAAAAACCGCTAGAGAAGTAGCAGGAACTGATGCCCTGGAAATTGTGCTCACCGGCGTAAATATTGGCGATTTTGGAAAAGGGTCATCGGAAACATTTTTGGACCTTATTCAACAACTAGATACTTTGGACGGGATTGACCGAATCCGAATATCATCCATTGAGCCAAATTTACTCACTAATGAAATCATTGAATTTTGCGCATTATCTCAAAAATTCATGCCCCATTTCCATGTTCCACTGCAATCCGGATCTGACAAAATATTGGGCGCAATGCGCAGAAGATATAAACGAGAATTGTATGAAGAACGAATTAAAAAAATAAAGTCAACCATCCCCCATGCTTGTATTGGCGTGGATGTGATTGTTGGATTCCCTGGCGAATCCGACAATGATTTTTTGGATACATATAATTTTCTGAATGAATTGGATATTTCCTATCTTCATGTATTTACATATTCGGAGCGACCCAATACTGATGCTATTGAAATGGGTGAGATTGTATCAAAAAAGAAACGGGCAGAACGAAGCAAAATGCTACATATTTTATCCGATAAAAAACGGCGATTCTTTCATGATAAATTTATTGGGCAAAACCGATCCGTCCTTTTTGAAAATATGAAAAATGGCAAATTGTTAGGACATACCGATAATTATATTCAAGTCCAAATGGATGGGAAACTGGGAAATATCAATACTATTCAATCCGTTAAACTCACCTTGAATCATGGCACCGTTATTGAAGGGGAATTGTAATTAATTTTCTTTACGTCTATGCGACTTTGCGTTAAAATCAAATGATTCGTCTCGAAAACTTATCCAAATCCTTCCCGGATGGAGATTTATTTAATCATGTAAATATATTCTTAAAAAGGGGAATGCGCGCCGGACTCGTAGGACCTAACGGCTCTGGAAAAACCACATTGCTTCGTATTATGTTGGGGAAAGATTCCCCAGATTCCGGAAATGTCCAAGTTGAAAAATCCATTACCATTGGTTATTTAGCTCAGGATATTGTGGTGGGTTCCACAAGATCTATCTTAGAAGAAGTACTGGCAGCTTATCCTGAAGTCGGTGAATTGGAAGGAAAAATTTTAGCACTTTCTGATGCCATTTCCAAAGATCATGAGAATATGGAATGGGTGAATCAACTGGGTGAAGCCCAAAATCGTTTCGAAGCATTGGGTGGATGGTCATTGGAAGAAAAAGCTAAAAAGATTTTAAGTGGTCTTGGATTTGCGGATGAAAAATTCACGGAACCCATGGAAGTTTTTTCTGGTGGATGGCGGATGCGTGTGGCCTTAGCGTCGATATTGTTACAAGAACCAGATATTTTATTTTTAGACGAACCAACCAATCACCTGGATTTAGAAGCTACGATTTGGCTGGAATCTTTTTTAGCAGACTGGAAAGGGGGCATGATTATGATTAGTCATGACCGGGAATTTCTAGACCGATCTGTGAATCACATCCTTGAAATTGATTTAAAGAAAGTAACCCTCTTTACCGGCAATTATACTAAATACACAGAAGAAAAAGCGCTTCGGATTGAACAGCACAGAAATGCTTTTCGAAATCAGCAAAAGCAAATTAAAGATACAGAGCGATTCATCGACCGATTTCGATCAAAAAATACTAAAGCGACCCAAGTTCAAAGTCGAGTGAAAATGTTGGATAAATTGGAAAAGATTGAAGCGCCAACTGAACAAAACCATTCTATGAATTTAAGATTGCCCCAACCTGGACGATCTCCGTTAAATGTGGCATCCTGCCGGAATGTGACCAAACATTATGGCGACATCCATGTGTTTAATGAAATGGAAATGATAGTGGAACGGGGACAAAAAATCGGATTGGTCGGACATAATGGTGCCGGCAAATCCACATTATTAAAAATGTTGGCGGGTGTTGAATCTGTTACATCCGGTGCTGTCCGAATTGGAAGTAGCGTGGATAGTGCCTATTACGCCCAGCATCAATTGGAAACGTTGGACTCGAATGACACTGTTTTTGAATCCATCCAAAAGGTAAGTCCGGGGTGGAGCGAAACAGAAATGAGAACTTATTTGGGCAGTTTCATGTTCTCGGGAGATGAAATTGAAAAGTATATTAAAGTTCTTTCTGGAGGAGAAAAAGCCCGAGTCGCATTAGCACGGATGTTGGTGGAACCATCCCATTTACTTCTATTGGATGAACCTACAAACCACTTAGATATGATAACCCGAAATGTTGTTGAAAGTGCTTTAACTCAATTTTCCGGTTCTATTGTTTGTATCTCTCATGACCGCCATTTTTTGAATAATGTAACCAATCTCACTTGCGAAGTGGGTGGCGGCGGTATTCGGATGTTTGAGGGGAATTACGATTATTACGATTGGAAAAAACAGGAAGAGAATTCGGCTAAATCCGCAACACCTAAAATCAAAAGTGAATCCAAAGGGAAATCAAATTATAAAGAGCAGAAAAAAGTTCGCAATAGAATTTCTTGGATTGAAAAACGATTTAAATCTATTGAAACAGAATTAGAAAATCAGCGATCTATTAGCGAAGATCCGGCTAACGGAGACGATTATGAATTACTCCAAAAGGCCATGGAAACCATGTCAGTTTTAGAGAAGGAATATCTGGAATTAATGGAAGAGCAGGAAAATATTCAGGTTAACCACGTGTAAAAACCCAATTACTCTCTATTGACAAAGATGGGTTGAATTCGTAACCATTTTGATTGAATTTTTTCAGTTGATCAGGAATAGTGATTTTATTTTTGATACAATAATTCACCATAGTCCCCCGAGCTTGTTTCGCAAAAAAACCAATTACTTTATAGCCATTTATTTTCTTTTCTTTAAATTGGATTGTAATGAATTTTGCATATAAACTTTTTACATGTATGGAATTCACATACTCTTTAGATGCTAAATTAATGATGGCTTCATTTTCGTCTTGATTAAGTGTTTCAGTGATTAGATCTTTCCAAAATACCACCAAGTTATTACCATGATTTGTTTTTAATTGGGTTGCCATTTCTAATCGATAGGGTTGAATAAAATCTAAAGGTTTTAATAGCCCATATAATCCGGAAAGAATTCGAATCTGAGATTGTGCATAGGATAAATCTTTTGGTGAAAAAGAGGCTGGATTTATTTTGTTAAATACTTCTCCAGTATAGGCAAAGATTGCTTGTTTGTAATTTTGGTTTGAATTTTTTGAGTTAAAATTTTTAATATTGTTATACGTGTCTTCGCATAGTTTTTCACTCAATGACATTAATTGTGATAAGGCAGATTTATTAAGTTTTTTAAGACATCTGATTAAATAATTCGCATTTTTTAGGTGTTTCGGGGTAGATGATTCAACGGGATGAGCAGTTTTAAAATCTTGAGTTTTTGAGGGTGACAGTATGACCAGCATTTAGAATGAATACTATTTTATACGCGGTTTAATTTTCATAGTCCTCAATCGGCGGACACGTACAGATCAGATTCCTGTCACCAAATGCATTATCCACTCGCCTAACCGATGGCCAATATTTATGGTCTTTTAGCCAGGGTGCAGGATAGGTTGCAATTTGTCTCGAGTACGAGTACGGCCATTCATCAGCCGTGACTACTTCGGCAGTGTGAGGTGCATTTTTTAGTGGATTATCCATAGGATCTGACTTACCATTAATGATATCATTGATTTCATTATTGATTGAAATCATTGCATTACAGAAACGATCCATTTCTTCTTTTGATTCACTTTCAGTTGGTTCAATCATAAGCGTTCCCGGAACAGGGAAGGACATGGTAGGCGCATGAAATCCATAATCCATCAATCTTTTTGCCACATCTTCATCAGAAATCCCCGATTCTTTTTTCAAGTCCCGTAGATCAATAATGAATTCATGGGCATTGAATCCACTAATCCCACGATATAAAACAGGATAATATTTTTCCAATACATTGGCCATATAATTGGCATTTAAGATAGCAACTTGCGTAGCGACTCTTAATCCGTCTCCTCCCATCATAGCTATATAGGCCCATGAAATAGGTAATATGCTACTGCTTCCAAATGGCGCAGATGAAACCGCATGAATTCCTTTTTCTCCACCCGTTTTAATTTGAGAATGACTAGGGAGAAATGGAGCTAAATGATTTTTGCAAACGATGGGTCCCATCCCCGGTCCACCGCCACCATGGGGAATACAAAAAGTTTTGTGGAGATTAATATGCATCACATCGCCACCAAATCCCCCCGGTTTACAAAGCCCTACCATTGCATTAAGATTTGCTCCATCTAGATAAACTTGTCCACCATGGGAGTGAATAATCTCACAAATTTCCTTTATGGTATGTTCAAATACCCCGTGAGTAGAAGGATAGGTGACCATAATCGCAGATAAATTATTTGAATGAAGTTCCGCTTTCTCTTTTAAATCATCTTTTGAAATATTGCCATGTTTATCGCAGGCCACCACAACAACTTTCATTCCAGCCATAACGGCGGAAGCAGGATTTGTGCCATGAGCAGAAGCGGGAATTAAACAAATATTTCGATGATTGTTTCCATTGGCTTTATGAAATGCACGGATGACCATAAGACCGGCATATTCGCCTTGGGCGCCTGAGTTGGGTTGCAAAGAAATATCATCAAAACCTGTGGCTTCTGTTAGCCAATCTCCTAATTCTCCAATTAATTCCCGAAACCCTATTGTCTGAGAATTGGGCGCAAAAGGATGAATGTTACTGAATTCATTCCAAGTTACAGCCTCCATTTCTGTGGTTGCATTCAATTTCATTGTACAAGAACCTAAGGGAATCATACTCGTGTTAAGAGACAAATCTTTCGATTCTAATCGGTGTAAATAGCGAAGCATCTCAGTTTCAGAATGATGGGTATGAAAAACCGGATGATCTAAAAAAGGAGATGTTCTAATTAATTCAGATGGAATAGACTCTCCAACATTTTGAATTTTTTGTGTTTTAAATAATGAAAGTAAAACATCCAAATGAGCTTCTGTTGTTGTTTCATCTATTGAGATGCCTACAGTCTCATCTCCAAAATCACGTAAATTTAATTCAAGAGATTTTGCACGTTCTTGCCACCCTGAATCTGCTTTAAATTTGATTGTGTCAAAAAATTCATCATGTACAATTTTCAATCCTTCAGCTTCCAGTGATAGTGCTAATTTTGTAGTTAACCGGTTGATGCGCTGTGCAATTTCTTTTAACCCATTGGGTCCATGATAAACTGCGTACATCCCTGACATGATTGCCAATAATACTTGAGCAGTGCAAATATTAGATGTGGCTTTTTCACGACGGATATGTTGTTCCCGTGTTTGGAGCGCCATTCTAAGTGCAGGATGTCCTTGTGCGTCTTGGGAAACGCCAATAATTCGTCCTGGAATTTTTCGTTTAAACTCTTCGGAAGCTGCAAAAAAACCAGCATGTGGACCGCCATATCCCATAGGGACACCAAATCGTTGAGAATTTCCTACGGCTGCATCCGCTCCCATATCGCCCGGTGATTTTAGAAGTGTAAGTGCCATTAAATCTGTTGCCATACATACATACGATTTATTTTCATGTGCAGAATCGCACAAGGTAGAAAAATCTCGAATTGCGCCCTCTGTATCGGGATATTGAACCAAGGCTCCAAAAACACTTTCATCAAATTTAAATAAGGAATGATTCGTGATTTTGAGGTGGATCCCTAAAGGTTCTGATCTTGTTTTTAATACATCTATTGTTTGGGGATGACATTTATCTGAAACAAGAAAAGTTTTTTTATTTGGATTCCGAGTTGAATTATAAAACATCAACATAGCTTCAGCAGCTCCAGTCCCTTCATCTAATAATGAAGAATTTGCTAAAGGTAATCCTGTTAAATCTGCGATCATGGTTTGGAAATTGAGTAATGCCTCTAAACGTCCTTGGCTAATCTCAGCTTGGTAAGGTGTGTATGCTGTGTACCAACCCGGATTTTCTAAAATATTTCGTTTTATGACGCCGGGGACTACCGTGCCATAATACCCCATTCCGATATAAGATCTAAAAACAGAATTCTTTCCTGCCAGTTCCTGGAGACGTTTTATGGTTTCTGGTTCTGACTTTTTAGGTGGGAGGGTTGGAGGTGAATCAGTTAGAATGTTTTTTGGGACAACTGTAGAAGATAATTCATCTAAAGAAGAGAATCCCAGTTGGGATAGCATTTCTTGGATGTGATATTCACGTGGACCAAGGTGACGTTTAACAAAAGAATTAGACATATATCAAAATTGAAAATAAGGGTTCAAAACAAGGGAGTAAGATTAAAGAAATTCCAGCTTTTAGTCTATTCTGAATTTCATGACTTGCTCTTGTTTTTTTTGGTCATTTTATACGAGTTTCAAGCTATGAAAGAAGCTATTAATATTAGAACTAAACAAGATAAGTTAATCAGAATTGGAGAAAGAGTTTGTATTGATGATCAAGAATGGAAAATTGCTGAAATCAAGAACGATTCCATCACCCTTTATCGAGATGGAGTTGATGGAAAAAGTAATACCACTCGCCAGACAGTAGAACAGGTTAAAACACTGCTTCATCCTTAGATTGATACATTGATATTAACTCTCTTATTTAATTAATATGTAAGTAAATTTCCGGGCTGAAAATGAATAAATTAGTTCAAATACAAGTCATGAAATCAATTTTCGTGAGAATTCTCGGGAATCCAATACCATTAACTGGACTCTAAAATAAATTTATGTAACATGCACCGTGAACGGTGCATTTTTTTTACAATAGGATAAATATATCAAATGGAAAATCTGAAGGCACTACAATCGATTGATACTAAACTAAAAGATCTAAATGATTTATTAGGCGATTTGCCTTCTAAAGTTGATGAGCTTAATCAACAGGAGGATCTCATAAAATCAACCTTAGAAGGAAATAAAGAACGGTTGAAAGAAATTGCGGTAGAATCTCATAAACGAGAAGTTCGTATCGCAGAAATCAATATTAAGGTCAATAGACTTAAAGACCAACTTTTTCTTGTTACAAACAATAAACAATATGATGCCTTGATGGTGGAAATAGATCATTTAAAAGATCAGCGATCAACCTTTGAAAATGAATCATTATCATTAATGGAAGAAAAAGAGACCTTAACTGAATCCGTTGAAACGATGGATTCTGAATTGGGTACATTGTCGAGTGATTTAACGGTTCGTAGAGAAAAATTGGAATCCGCTATTTCAGATTCTGCTGATGAGAAATCTTCTTTAGAAGAAAAGCGTATTGAAAAAGTAGATGGGATTGATTTTAACACTGTTTCAATTTACAATCGGGTTTGTGAAGCAAGAAATGGATTAGCTGTTGTTAGTCTATCTGGCAATGGATGTGGCGGGTGTGGCGCCCATGTTCCAATGCAAAAAGTGACAGAAATTCGAGCTAATATTGTAATTCATCGTTGTGATGTTTGCGGTAGATTTCTTTATAGTGAAAATAATTCTGTAAATTAAATCGTTTATTAAAAATTAAGTCGGTCGGATGGTTACTCTTGGCCTGCGTAAGCGGCCCGGGAGAGGAAAGTCCGGGCACCGCAGAACAGGATGCCCCATAACGAGGGGACCTTACAATCTGTAAGGATGGAAAGTGCAACAGAAAGTAAACCGCCCCGCTTTTAGTGGGGTAAGGGTGAAAGGGTGGTGTAAGAGACCACCAGATTCTGAAGAAATTCGGAATGCTGGTAAACCCCATCCGGTGCAAGATCGAATAGTCTTCAAGATGTTGTTCGCATCATAATCTGTTTTGCAGATTGAAGAAGCGGGTAGGTTGCTAGATTATCACGGCAACATGATGACTAGATGAATGACCATCCCTTTGATTCTTTGAGTCAAAGGACAGAACTCGGCTTATAGACCGACTTAATTTTAGTTTTTATGAATTGGATATTCCCAAATCTTCAATCTGACATTGTCAGAAACATTATGGATCTTTATCAGGTTCCAGAATCTATTGCCAATGTAATGGTTGCGCGTAGTTTGACAGATGTTCCTGAAACAAAAGAATTTTTTTCTCCTAATGTGTCTCAATTACACGACCCCTTTTTAATGAAGGGGATGGATCAAGCTGTGGATCGTGTTATCCAAAATATTGAATCTGAAATTCCAATTTTTGTTTTTGGCGATTATGATGTGGATGGCACCACTGCTGCATCTTTGCTTTATGTCGGACTTACAAACTTAGGTGCGACGGTAAAAACATATATTCCAAATCGTGAAAAGGAAGGCTATGGCGTTTCTGAATTGGGGATTGATAAAGCAGGGAAATTTGGCTCAAATTTATTAATCACCTGTGATTGTGGAATTAATGCGATTAACCGAGTAAACTATGCCAATGAAAAAGGAATTGATGTGATAATAACAGATCATCATATTCCTGGCGATATTTTGCCAAAAGCATTTTCAATTTTGAATCCAAAACAAGTGGATTGTCCCTATCCATTTAAAGGGTTGTGCGGAGGCGGTGTTGCATTAAAACTCTTATCTGGTTTGGTAAAAAAAATGGGATATTCTTTTGATTTAATTATGGATCTCATGGATTTAGCCGCTTTAGGAACCTCTGCGGATCTGGTACCAATGAAAGATGAGAACAGGGTCATTGTACATTTTGGATTAGAGACCTTGAGAACAACACGCCGCCCGGGACTGCGGGAGTTATT
>JABHAX010000208.1 GCA_018674095.1 Fidelibacterota bacterium | reverse complement strand
CGCTATTCATGAAATCCAAAATGTGATATTAAAGGAACAAAAGTGAAAATTTGTTTATTTGGTGGCACGTTTGATCCTCCCCATATCGGTCACTTGCTAATTGCTCAAACAGTTTTTGAAGCAGAAAATTTTGATAAAATTGTATTTGTTCCAGCATATCAACCGCCACATAAAACCGAAATTACACCTGTCAAGAACCGCCTTGAAATGCTGAAAATTGCTGTGGACAGTAATCCTAATTTCGAAATTTCTGATGTTGAAATAAAAAGAGGGGGAGTTTCTTATACAATAGATACTGTTCAGTTTATTAAAAGTCAACTTGCTGAAAGTGATGGTGAAATCTCCTACTTAATTGGCAGTGATAGTTTACTTGATTTTCAAAATTGGAAGGATGCTAAAAGTATTTTGAATTCGTGTCAAGTGATTGTGGCAATTCGGCCAGGGTTTAGGCCAAGTGATATTCCTTCCTGGATATTACATCGAATCCAATTTGCAAATATTCCAAGATTTGAAATTTCATCAAGCAACATTCGTCATCGCTGGATAAAAAATAAAACAATACGTTATATGGTAACGCTTCCAGTCTGGGAATATATTAATAAGAATAATTTATATTCTTAAGCCCAAAAAATGACCTTAAGAAGCGAAATCGAAATACCAGCGGACTAAGTTAATCCCCACTAAAAGCATTCCTTCTTTCCGAGTAATACGCCAATTCGTTCGGATCATTAACATAGTTAAACCAACCATGAGAACGAGAAGAAACATACTGTTGTAAATATCTTCCCCGATTAGTGTTGGGTTAATGATACCTGCCAATCCTAATACGCCTAGCAGATTAAATAAATCACTACCGATTAAATTTCCTACAGCGATTCCATGTCTACCCTTTAATGCGGCCGAAATGGAGGTAGCTAATTCAGGCGCGGATGTTCCTGCCGCCACAATCGTAACAGCAATCACCCAGTCAGATACTCCCATATAATGGGCAACACTAGACGCATGCTTTACCATAAGATGTCCACCAAGCACAATTAGAATTAGCCCAGCAAAAAAATACAGATATGATTCCCAATTTGCGTTATGTGGATGTACTTCTTCAGGTGGGTCTTTTTTTACAAAAAGAAATGTGATATATCCAACCAATAATAAAAAAAGAAGTGCGCCTTCAAATTTGGTAAAGGAATCATTGGGCGTCCAGCCATCAAAGCCAAAAAATAGAAAAAATATTAAGGCTGTAGTTATAAGTAAGAATAATCCGTCACGATTAAATAATTTTTCGGATGTAACAATGGGGCGAATAATTGCTGTTCCACCTAAAATAAAACCAAGGTTAAATATATTGGAACCAACTACATTACCAATTGATATATCTGATTGTCCAGATATTGCAGCGCTAATGGTAACGGCAAATTCTGGTGCGGATGTTCCAAATGCTACCACGGTTAATCCAATGATAAGATCTGACACATGTAACTTATGGGCAATTTCGGCCGCTGAGTCAACAAGCCAGTCCGCGCCTTTCCAAAGCATAATAATGGAAATGACAACGATGACGCAATCAAGGATGATATAGGTATTCACTGTTTCTTTTGAAGGGTAATTTTAAGTGCGAAAGATACAAAAAAACGACGCGTTGAATAATTGAAATTCATTATTTTTATAAACAATTCGATTTTCTTTAAACTCGTACAAGAAAAGTCATTAATTGCACCGCTATTATTCCTATTTTCAGACTCTTAAATTGTACCAGATTTTTCTATGATTGAATTCCGAAATGTAACTTTTACCCATAAAAAGGGGTATGGTCTCAATAACTTGAACCTATCCATAGATGAGGGAGAATTCTCTTTTCTTATAGGACCAACCGGTTCAGGCAAAACCACATTGATGCGGTTAATCTATTTTGATTTGTTTCCTGATACAGGAATTGTAAAAGTAAATGGATACTCGTCTAATAAATTAAAACAAAGACAAATCCCAAAAATACGTAAATCTATCGGGATGGTATTTCAGAATTATGTTCTTTTACCGGATCGGAATTTATTTGATAATGTAGCGTTACCCTTACATGTCCTTGGATTTCCCGGGCGCGATATTCCTGATAGAGTAGATGAAGCTTTGGATTTGGTTGGATTAGTTGGAAAAGAAGACCATCTCCCAAGTGAACTATCTGGTGGAGAACAACAGCGTGCTTGCCTTGCTCGTGGAATTATAAAAGAACCTGACATATTATTAGCAGACGAACCCACAGGGAATTTAGACCCCATCGCATCTTTTGAATTGGTAAGACTTCTTGAAACTATTCATGAAACCGGAACGACGATTCTGATGGCTTCGCATAATTATAATCTAATTAAAGGACGCGGACGACCTATTATAGAACTCAAAGATGGAAAGTTACGAGGTCGTTAATGGATAAGATTCTTTATTTAATTTCTGAAGGATTAAAAAACATATGGCGTCATAAAATGACGGCATTCACAGCAGTATTTTCCTTATTTATTGCATTATTCATTGTTGGACTTTTGGCAACGGCTGGAGACAATACACATAAAGTACTCCAATATCTTAGATCGAAATATAAAATTGAAGTTTTCTTTAAACAGGATGTTACAAATGAAGAAGCTGTTGGATTAATTCATAAAATCAAAAAACTGAAAGGAGTTCGCACCGCGACTATTATCGAAAAAGAAGATGCAGTTCGAATTTTTAAAGATCAATTTGGTGAAGATATAACAGATATACTTGGTTATAACCCCTTACCTGTAAGTGCTGTAGTTAATCTTTCTAGAACAAGTCGTGAATTAATTAAAGTTGAGCCAATCATTAAGAGAATTAAGTCCATCGGTCGAGTCGAAGAAGTAAGATATCAAGGTAATCTTATAAAAAAAATTGAGAGAAATTATAAACGGGCTGTTGATCGTTTTCCTTATTTGGCTGGTGCAATTGTACTTATTGCTATTTTAATCATTTATAATACGGTCAAAATGTCTGTCTATTCTCGACGTGAATTAATTGGGTCTCTCCAGCTTATTGGGGCATCGAGATTATTCGTTAAAACTCCGTTTATTATAGAGGGTTTATTTATTGGATTATTTTCAGCAGTTCTGGTTTTTCCCGCTCTTTTTGGTACTATTCAAGGCGTGAATTATTTATTAAATAATTTTACAACTTGGAGGATTGCCTTATCTTTTAACCCAGTTGTATGGTTGTGGCTGTGTTTGATTGTAATCAGTATTACTTTAATTGGAAGCTACCGGGCTGTATCCAGTTTCCTAAAATAACATCTATTTTCTATCATTGTTCAGACTGATTTTAACCTCTTAAATTCAGGGCTGAGAAATTTATAAATAATTTAATATTCAGGGTAAATAGTGTCTGAAACACTTAATAAAGAACCACAAAAAAAAGTGAAGCCAAAGGCTTCTAAAAAACAAGTTTCCAAACAAACAATACTGGATAAAGAAACGATAACATCATTGGAAACTCAACTCGAAGTATTCAAGGATAAGCACCTAAGATTGAAAGCTGAGTTTGATAATTTTAGACGAAGGAAAGTTGATGAAATATCTTCATTGTTACAATATGATGGTGAAAATGTTATTAAAGGATTTATTCCTATTCTAGATGACTTAGGTCGCATGATTGAATCATCCAACACTGAGGACAAAGTTCTAAAAGATGGAATGAATATGGTTGAATCTAAAATCAACAAATTTCTCGAATCGTTGGATGTAAAACCGTTTGGTGAAGTTGGAGATGAGATGAATCCAAAAATCCACGATGCCATGATGACTCAAACAGATGAATCAAAGGATGATCAGGTTATTCTAAGCGTGTTTGAAAATGGATTTACTTATCGTGAAAAAGTTATTCGTCATGCAAAAGTTATTGTAAATAAAAGATGAAAGATCT
>JABHAX010000207.1 GCA_018674095.1 Fidelibacterota bacterium | reverse complement strand
ATCGATGACATAAGAATAGTTCTTGCCAAACTTTCTTTTGTACATGTTTACTATTGGGATAGCCATTTTTAATACCTAGTTGTCCCGATAAGTTAGTCTCATATATGTCACATACACAATTAATTATTAGTTATCTTGTGTAATATTTATACTTACAGGTGATAAGTGGAGGCGGGGAGAATCGAACTCCCGTCCGAAATAGAGTGATGCAAGACGTCTACAAGCTTAGTCGTCCGATTGGAATCTTATCCTGCCATTTATCAGTAACAAAAATCTGGAAGGACCAGTCTGCTAAATTTCGTCCCAAATTCGCAGACACATTTGGGACTAGCCTATGTAAGTGACGCTCCTAGATTAAACCAAAGGCGTATTCAATCCGGAACGGGCAATAGTCTAAGCTGCTGCCATGTAGCCGTAATCGGCAACTATAGGTATGAAAGATGATTAAGGAGGGAACTTTCATCCTCCGCGTGCAGTCCGACATGTCTCATATCTCGTCGATACCGATCGCCCCCATTTTCAAAAAGCACTTAAATTTAATATGATTCTATAAAAGAGGAAAGGCTTCCAGCGCCAACCCGAAGCCTTTCCAAAAAAGCTGAAATTTTTGTGTATCAACTTTGATTTATTTGTCATCCTCTTTCTTTTTTATCTTTCTTTTCAAAAAAATCAGCCAAAAAGAGACCAACAATTATAGAGAAAATTGAAAATCAATGGCAACTGATAAAGTGAATTATTTCTAACTTTTTTTACAAAAGTCCTGGAATGGTTTTTAAGTGCATTATATTATGTTTTTGATTTCAGTTTGTAGATTCCGATTATGAGATATTATTACGTTTATGTGATTGAATTGGATCCGGTAGTGGCTGACTTTCGCAAGTTCCGAGCAAAAAACCCAAAATACATCAAAGGGAACAGTTGTGTCTATGTGGGGCAGTCATCCAGAAAACCAGAATTAAGATTCGAGCAACATAAAGAAGGTTATAAATCCAATAAATATGCTAAACGATTTGGAGTTAAACTCAGACCAGATCTTTTTGAAAAATATAACCCAATTCCAACCCGAAAAGACGCAGAAGAAATTGAAGCCATGTTGGGAAAAGATTTAAGAAATCGCGGAATGGGCGTTTGGTTTAATTGATACTAAAAGAGTTTAACATGACACTGAAATCATCTTTCTTAACCCATGTCCCTCCTATGGGCATCTATGAAACATTGTATGCATTTCAGAATGTATTCGGTACTGCCATGGGCGAACCATCAACCCATCCTTGGAGCCAAGGGTTTCCCCTTACCACCCAAATTCCTGGCGGACCTGCCATGCCGGAGCAAATTCAATTGGATTCTACCGATCTGAAATATCCCAAGGCCTGGGGGCAACCCGAACTAAGGGAAGCCATTGCAGGATATTATAAGCATTATTATGGCGCTAAAATCGATGCCGAAAATGTCATGGTTTTTGCCGGTGGAAGACCTGGATTAATCGCACTTCTTCTTTTTCTTCAACAAGATATTCATATCAGAATTGCTTCTACAGAATACACACCTTACTGGGATATGTTGCGATTATTGAAACGAGACTATTCCTTGGTAGAAAGTGGAGAAGCAAATTGCTTTTATCCATCCACACAAGATTATTTGGGAGATGGCAAGCATGCAAAAAATCTAATAATGTTGAGTAATCCATGTAATCCCACTGGCATCACTCGTCACGGCGACGATCTAAAATCACTGGTACAAAATGCATCTTTTGGATCAAACGGTTTATTGGTGGATGAGGCCTATGAATTATTTCATGAACCACCGGTAAGCGCCTTGGCGCATATCAAAAATATAGATGAATCAAATCTCTTTGTTTGCGGGGCTGCAACAAAAGGATTACAAGCACCCGGCATTCGAATTGGTTGGGTTGTAGCTGCAAAACAACATATTGAAATTTTGGGGAATTTTTCTTCTTTTGGAATGGGCGGCATTTCTCGGCCTTCCCAGCTGTATGCTGTGGACCTTCTAAAAAGAGAACGAACAGATTTATCACAAAAAGCCATTCCTAAATTTTATGCAAATCAACGTAATCGCTATGGAGAAGTATTTGCTGATCTTGGACTTGAACTTTATTCCGGGGATGGCGGATTTTATCACTGGTGCAAATTGCCGGAAAACTTGACCGCATCAGAATTGAATGAACGATTATTTCCACATGGTGCGGCCATTTTGAAAGGAACGGATTGTGATATGGCACGGTTAGGGGATCAATCTACCTTAAAGCAATTTTTCCGTTTTTCTTTCGGACCCCTTATGCCCGACTCTTTTGAAGAAGATATCCGAATTTTTAAGATGGCTCTTAATCAATAAAAAAATGTTTTAAATGATGTGTGGAATTTGAAATTAGTTTCCTTACATTAACCTTTACCCGATTAATAAAAATTAAAACATAATCGTTAATTCATGAACACATTAAAAGATAAAATTAAAATAATCATCTTTGGGACAGACACCCGGGGCGGGAAACTGTTCGATCTTGTCTTGATCGTAACCATCTTTCTCAGCATTATTATAGTCCTGTTGGATAGTGTTGCGGAGTTTCATCAAAAATATGGCGAACTCTTCTACGCTTTGGAATGGATCTTCACAATATTGTTTACGTTCGAATATTTACTACGTATATACTGCATCCACTTACCAGCCAGTTACATTTTCAGTTTCTTTGGCATCATTGACCTGCTGGCACTCATTCCAACTTATTTAAGCATGATTGTACCCGGAACGGAGGTTTTGACCGTAATCCGTGTATTACGAGTTCTACGCGTTTTCCGGGTGTTAAAACTGGTCCAATTCATGGGCGAAGCAGATATGTTGATGAAAGCATTGCTTGCCAGCAGAAAAAAAATCTTTGTTTTCCTTTTTTCGGTTATGAATATTGTGATCATTCTCGGGTCTATCATGTATCTTATTGAGGGCGAAGCGGCTGGATTTACTAGCATTCCACGGAGTATCTATTGGGCTATTGTCACCCTCACCACGGTTGGCTATGGCGATATTTCTCCCATGTCAAATCTCGGACAAAGTATAGCAGCGCTTATTATGATTATCGGTTACAGCATCATTGCAATTCCCACCGGAATTGTAACATCAGAGATTAATTTTATTTCCAAGGATTCAGATAAAGCAGAGTGCATTGTTTGCGACGATAAAGAACAGAACGAAAAAGCAAAATTCTGCAATGTCTGTGGATCCCGAATGACCAATAACCGGTAATGGCCTACGACCCCAACAAAAGTCCTATCAACCAATCCCGGCGGCCAAGACTGGATATGGATGATGATTGGATTGTACACTTTCTATCTGAAATCCAAATAGGGCACATCAGCACTCGTGATGGAAAACAGCCATTTATAAATCCCACATCATTTTGGTACAACAAAGAAAATCGCGAGATATATTTTCATTCTAATGCTTATGGCCGCATGCGTTTTAATGCAGAACAAAATCCAGAAGCCTGTTTTGAATGTTTCAAATCTGGGCGGCTCCTCCCTTCCAATCTTGCTTTAGAAGTGAGTTTCCAATATGAATGTGTAATTGCTTATGGTAAAATTCACGTAATTGAAAACATAGATGAAAAGAGAGATGTGCTAAATGGACTGCTCCAAAAATATTTCGGTGAAATGAAATCCGGAAAAGAATACCGCCCCATTATAGATGAAGAATTAAAGCAAACATCAGTTTATGGAATAAAGGTTGATGCCTGGAATGGAAGGCGGAATTGGGTAGATAAAGCCGATCAGGCTGAAAATGGTGAATGGCCGGATTTGGCCCCGAAATGGTTTAATTTTTATTAGAGTTAGTTAGCCACGCCTGTATTGAGCCCCGATAATCGGGGAAATGAAGTTCGTCAAGAAACTCGAAGAATTTTAATAAGTATTAAAGGGATTCCAGAATGACAAACCCTATCTAAAAATACTTCTTCCAGGCTTCCGTTGATTCCGGCCAGCGGGCGGTTACTTTTTTAAGATTGGTCCAAAAATCGACACCGCTTTTTCCGGTAATATCTCCGTGGCCATATTTCGATTCATTCCAGCCGCCAAAACTGTAAGGCTCCCTTGGCACCGGCACACCAATATTAATCCCAATCATCCCAGCTGAAGCAGATTCAGAAATGGTTTTAGCTACTTGTCCAGATGTGGTAAACACGGCAGCCGCATTCCCATACTGATTTCCGTTTTCTATTTTCATGGCATCTTCCAGAGTATCCGTCCGAATAATCGTAAGCACCGGACCGAAGATTTCCTCTGTGGCGCTGGGCCAATCCGGATCTACATGATCTAGAATAGTTGCCCCCAGCCAATAGCCGTTTTCATACCCTTCCGGTGGTTTTGAATTACGCCCATCAATCAAAATTTTAGCGCCCATTTTTTCAGCTTCATCAATATAATTGGTGATTCGTTCTAAAGCAGCTTTGCTTACTATGCTTCCCATATCTACACCCAATTTATAATTTTTAGCTTCTTCCACAAGTTGATCAATAATAGGGTTCACATTGGCAACACCCACCGCAACACTTGCGGCCATGCAACGCTGCCCTGCACTACCCATAGAACTAGCCAATAATCCTTTCGCGGTGGAATCTTGGTCTGCATCCGGCACAACAATCATGTGATTTTTCGCCCCGCCCAAGCAGAGTGCTCGTTTTCCATTTGCCGCGGATCTAGCATAAACAATTTTCGCCACATGGGATGAGCCCACAAATGCCACAGCCTTAATATCCGGATGATCGCAAATACCTTCCACAACTTCTCTAGCACCATTCACAATATTGAACACACCATCCGGTAGGCCAGCTTCTTTTAAATATTCAGCAAGTTTAAATGTGGATAAGGGCGTTTGTTCAGAAGGTTTTAAGATGAAACAATTCCCGGTAGTAATGGCTAGGGGAATCATCCATAGCGGAACCATGGCAGGAAAATTAAAAGGTGTGATTCCAGCTACAACACCCAAGGGTTCTTGGGTCATAGTACAGGTAATCCCTGCACCAACAGGTGAAGAATCTCCACGTAATATGCTGGGTAATGATGTGGCAAATTCCACCACTTCTTTCCCACGAAGAATGCTCCCTTTTGCATCGGCAACTGTTTTTCCATTATCCAAGGCAATTAATTCAGCCATTTCGTCCAAATTATTTTCAATGATAGATTTCAGATTAAACATTACCTCTGCCCTATCTCGAACATTTAAGGATGCCCAAGCAGGAAATGCAACTTTTGCTTTTTGAACTGCATGATCTAAATCAGCGAAATTGGATTCGGGAATTGTTGCAATTTCTTGATCAAAGTATGGGGAAATTACGGAAATGGTTTTCTCTGATGTAGATGGGTGATATTCACCATTTATCCAGTTTTGTT
>JABHAX010000206.1 GCA_018674095.1 Fidelibacterota bacterium | reverse complement strand
TTGTGTGGTTCCTTCCGTTTTAATCTATTCCCTCTACGTGAATGGACTGCCACCCTTGTTGGGTGGATTTATCGCATTTATTCCTTTAATGTTTGGCACGATTCGATTGGCGAAATTCAATATTGAACAAGAACTTGAAAAGCCGAAGTCTTACACGGTAGGACTCACAACTCCCATTGCCACCATCACTTTATTCTCTTTTGTCTTTTTCAATCATAAAATTGATGGAGATTTTGGAGATCCAAGAACAGCTCTAATGTTGGTTGCAGCATTGGGAATTTTAATGCTTAGTCCAATTCATTTTGTAAAATTCCCTTTATTTTCTTTTAAATCTGGAAGAACCAATTCAATTTTACTGATTGGGTTTATTCTATCTATGATTGGCATGGCCATTTGGCAGGGATATTTTTTACTTCCACTTGTGTCTATTTACATTGGATGGAATATAATCAATTGGCTCATTAACTCTCATCGCTTTAATTCAGATTCTAAAATTAATTTATGAGTAAGCGAAATTTATCTTTAATTATTTTAGGTTTATTTATTGGCGCAGCTATTGGTGGCGTTATGGGAAATTTATTGGGATGGGTATTACCGGAAGGAGTAGTGAAAGATTTTTTCCTCACCAGTTTATCATTGGATATTGGGGGATTAGCAGGAAATGAGATGGGTGTTCTGATACTAGATTTAAAAATAATAACATTAAAATTTGGTTTAGCAATGAATTTTAATTTTACCAGTATAATTGGCCTTACATCCGCCTATTACATTTTAAGATATTTTCGTTAAAATTTTGTGAGACAACCTAACCCAAGTGTATGTAAAATAGACTATGTTTAATTTAGGAACTGGCGAACTCGTTCTCATCTTTTTGGTGATATTACTTTTGTTTGGTGCAAAGCGATTACCCGAATTAGCTCGGGGTCTCGGTAAAGGAATCAACGAATTCAAGGATGCTGTTGAATCCTCTAAAAAAGAGATTATGGATGCCAAAGAAAGTGCAGAAGCATCACCTGAAAAAAAAGAAGAGTCAGAGGCGTAATATATTTTTGGAATGGTGCGCCTGATGCACCCTTTTTTCCGAAACAATTTTCCACATAGTTCGTAATGAACTCAGGAAGACTCGGTTAACCCAAACTCAATTCAATTAATGGACTTTCAGCATCCCTGGTATTTTACCTTATTTTTAATTCTACCGATATTGATCGGTTGGTATCGCACGTCCGGACGTAAAAAGGAAGGAACCATCAGAATCTCTTCATCGGTTTATATTTCGGATGAAATCAAACTGATCGGTTCTCGGAAAAACAAATTATTAAAAACGGCTTACCTATTGGTTTTATCCTTATTAATTCTTGGATTGGCACGTCCTAGACTCATAGATAATCTTCAAGAAACATCTGTGAGTGTTATTGATATGCTTCTTGTTTTAGATATTAGCTCCAGCATGTTGGCGGATGATTTTCCACCCAACAGACTTGAAGCTGTTAAAAAGACGGCAGGCGAATTTATAAAAGGCAGAAAGGAAGACAGAATTGGGATACTGGTTTTTGCAGGTGAGTCTTTTATCCAATGTCCTCTTACTGTGGATAAAACGGTACTTCAATCCTTGATAAAAGAAATTACAATCGCGTCCAAAGAACACGACGGAACCGCTATTGGAATGGCCATTGCAAACGGAACGAATCGTTTACGCAATAGCGACGTGGAAAGTCGAGTTATGATTTTATTATCAGATGGAAGTAATAATGCTGGAGAAATTGATCCAAAAACGGCAGCTGGCTTGGCAGCAGAATATGATATTAAAATTTATACAATTGGTGCTGGGACAAATCAATCCTATACTCGAATTCCAGGGCGAGGGCTTATTCGGAATGAGATTGATGAAGAAACTTTAAAACATATTGCAAATGTGACGGGGGGCAAATTTTTTCGGGCCACGGATATTGAAGCATTGGCTTCGATTTATTCCGAAATTGATCAATTGGAACGATCCGAAATTGAAGTGAAAGAATTCACACTATACAAAGAATTGTATGGCTGGTTTTTGATTCCTGCTTTTCTGATGGGTTTAGGAATGGAAACTACGCGACGTTCCATATTTCGGAGCCGTACCTAATGTCATTTCGATTCAGTTGGATATTAGCTTTTTTAGCGATTCAATTATTTCTGTGGATTCTTTGGCAGTTTAAAGATCGCAACCGTGATTCAATTTTTCCAAATGCATCTGATAAAGTTCGAACTATTTTTAGGAAAAATTTAGATAAAAATCGAATCCAATGGCGCGATCGACTTATATTGATTGGTTTAGCGTTATTGGCATTAGCAGCGTCGGGGCCACAAATAGGAACTCGCGTGAGACCGATAGAAAGAAAAGGTGTTGATCTTGTTATCGCATTGGATACATCCACCAGTATGGATGCTGAAGATGTAACACCATCTCGGCTCGCAAAAGCAAAATTTGAATTAGGACGGTTGATTCGGAAATTGAAAGGCGACCGAGTAGCCATTATCGTTTTTGCAGGATCAAGTCATTTGTATTTACCCTTAACGACAGATTATGAAGCGGCCTTACTCTTTTTGAACGAAATTGATACAAAAATGATTCCAACACAAGGAACTTCATTAAGCGCCGCCATGACCACTGCCATCTCTGCTTATACTGAAGAATCGGATAAATTTAAAGTGATGCTTCTTGTAACGGATGGAGAAGATCACGAAGGTAAAGCTGTTGATTTGGCAACGGAAGCTGCCAAAGTTGGTTTAATGATTAATACTGTAGGCGTCGGTTCGGATATTGGTAGTTTAATTCCAATAAAAGAAAAAGAACCTAAAACAAATCAGTATAAACGGGACCGAAACGGTAAATTGATTACATCTACGATGAATGAAAAAATATTAAAAGAAATTGCTCTTGCAGGAAATGGGTCATTTTTCTGGTTTGACAATAATCGTGACACGTATCAAGATATTTCTTTAGCCATTGAAAATATGGAAAAGAAAGTCATCTCAACTCATGAATTCTCTGAATACGAAGACCGATATCAATCCTTCGCATTGTTGGCATTCTGCTTTTTGGTATGGGGATTTGTTATGCCAACACGTCCCGGAGAAAAATCATGATTCGAATTCTCTTATTTTTGATGGTAACGTCCATCATCTTGTGCCAAGACAGGGGACAAAAAGCGTTCAATGACGGGAAATTTGATGAAGCTCGATCCTATTATGAGAAAGTCCTAAAAAATAGAAAAAAGGATGAAGCAGCACAATTTGGATTGGGCGCAACAGCCTACCAGCAACAAGATATGGAAACAGCAGCACGCTCTTTAAATGCTGCTATGAATTCGAAAGATAAATCTATCGCATCGAAAGCTATGTATAATTTGGGAAATATGTTCAAAGAACAAGAAAAAATGGATGAAAGTCTTGCACTTTTTAGAAAAGCCATTGAGTTGGATCCCACAGATGAAGATGCTAAAATTAATTATGAACTATTGAGACACGTTATCCAAAAACGGGAGCAGCAGCAAGAGCAATCATCCGATCAGGATGATGATTCCGATAAAGATCAAGATTCAGACCAACAGACAAAGGATGATAAGTCTGACCAGAATCAAGATGGGGATAAAAAGCAAAAACAGGATGAAGATTCAGAAAAGGACCAAGACAAAGAGAAAGAAGATCAAGAGAAATCACAATCTGAACAAGAAAAGCAAAAACAGGATCAAGAACAGTCCGAAGCAAAAAAAGAAGATTCACCTGAAAAAAAGTCGGATAGCCAAATGCAAGCTGAAGCAATATTAAATGCTTTAAAAGACCAGGAACAAATCAACCAAAAACGGCAAATATCTAAAGCCAATTCTCGCAAATTGGAAAAGGATTGGTAATGCGAAAAATTGGATTCATTCTATTTCTGACTTTTTCTCTATCTCAAACGGTTCAAATTTCGGTTGATAGAAATCGGATTGAAGAAGGTGAATTGATTCAATTTTCTATCGAAGTGACTGGCGGAAAAGATTTTGCGAAAGTGGATATGAAAAAAGTCCAAAAAGATTTTGAAATTGTGAGTGGTCCAGGTCAACAAACCAATATCCAATGGATTAATGGTAGTATGACCAGCACAAAAACGCTTACGTGGACTCTCTCACCAAAAAGGCTGGGGACCTTAACAGTTCCAGCAATTTCGGGGACAGTTGATGGAAAATCTTTCCAAGGGAAACCCATTCAGATTCAAGTGAAAAAGTCAACGGAAACATCAGACAATTCTGTTTTTATTGTGGCTGATATTGATAAAGAGAAAGCATATCTTGGCGAGCAAATTACAGTCACCTATAAATTGTACAAAAATGCCAATATTTCCATTGAACCATTTCAAATGCCTGAATTTCCCGGATTTTGGGTAGAGAATCTTTATACGCCGCAACGGGTTCAATATCGAAATGTGACCATTCAAGGTGTAAAATATCAAGTAGCCAATTTAGGCCAAAAGGCATTATTCCCTATCCCAGCAGAAACACATGTTATCCCATCTTTAAAAGTAAAAGTTCAAATTGAAATCAAAAGAAAGAAACGGAAACGAGATCCATTTTTTGATCCGTTTTTTGAGTCATTTTTTACAGAAACCAAAACTAAAGTTATTAGCTCTCAAGAGAAGAAAATAAAGATTCTATCTTTTCCTGAACCAAGACCTTTCGATTTCTCTGGCGCAGTTGGGTCCTTCAAAATTTCAGCTGAAACGGACCGAGATTCCATGAAAGTGAATGAGGGATTTACATTTACGGTATCCATGAAAGGAACAGGGAATTTGGGTTTATTTTCATTGCCAACAATAAAATTCCCATCAGAATTAGAAGCATTTCCACCCACGGATAAATTTGAGAAAGACACATTTCGTGATGATTTGACTGGAACCCAAACATGGGACACTATTCTCATTCCAAGATCCGCTGGAAAATTGACTATTCCAAGAATCCAAATGTCTTTTTTCAATCCGAATACAAAACGCTGGGAACGAACCCAGACTAATCCTATTGAGATTTCTATATTACCCGGAGAACAAAAGCTAAGTCAAGGAAATGGATTAACGAAACGAGAAGTTGAATTGATTGGTCAAGATATCCGTTTTATTCACACAAAACCAGTCGATTTCACGTCGTCAACGGACTCAAAACCCAACACAACAGTTTTTATTTATTTGTGTTCGATTCTTCTTTTTGTTTCGCCAACATTTATTTCAAAATATACAGGGCACAGATTATCCACCGCCGAAAGTCGCACCATCCGTGGTGCCTTAAAATCAGGACTGAAAGAATTAAAGAAAAAGGGTAATGACCCTTTCGAAACAGCAAGTAAGGCCTATTATATTTATTTAAAATATAAGCTTGGTTTACCGACCCACAATTTGGATCCTGCCAGTGTTGAAACGCATATGGAAGATAGGATTCATCCAGAATCATTGAATTCTGTTTTGACATTATTAAAAGCGTGTGATGCAGGGAAATATGCACCCGGCGGTTTGGAAAGGGAAGCATCCATTCTTTCTGAAATGGCAAATGCCATTAAACAAACAGATCGGGACCTTTCATGAAAAAGTTGTATCTCATTTTGATATTGTCCTCAATAGCAGTTGCTGATGTTCCCTCGGATTTATTTTCTCAAGCAAATGATGCAATGATTTACGAAAAATATGAAGATGCGATACAGGTTTACGAATCTATTTTGGACTTGGGATATGACAATGCTGAATTATACTATAATTTG
The DNA here is from genome assembly GCA_018674095.1 of Fidelibacterota bacterium. GTDB lineage: Bacteria > Fidelibacterota > Marinisomatia > Marinisomatales > UBA1611. The sequence continues at coordinate 346 of JABHAX010000206.1, read as the reverse complement.
GGAAATGCTTATTATAGACTTCACTATCTTGGACAATCTATTTGGGCCTACTCTAATGTTTTGAAAATTTCACCACGTGACCAAGATACACAACATAATCTGGCAGTTGCTGGAGCACGGCGAATTGATCGAATTGATCTGCCTAAACCATTTGTTCTACTTCAGACCTATCGTGATATCAAATCCAATTTCACCTTAAAAGAATGGATTATGATAGGGAGTCTAATTTTGCTTTTTCAAGCTCTTTGGGGTTTTAGTCTTCAATTTGGTTGGATTCAAGGAGCCGTGAGTCAATCGATTCTTACGGGGCTCATTTTTTTAACCGTGGGAATCCATGGCATTGCTT
>JABHAX010000205.1 GCA_018674095.1 Fidelibacterota bacterium | reverse complement strand
ACAATCGCTGCAAATGCGCCAGGTGAATTAATCGGGGTGGCATTTGATGCAGAGTTCCTTCTTGCCAAAACGGAAGATGTTTCCCAAGAAATCCAACAGGAAGAAGATAATTATGTTGCTGGACTTGAATGGGGAGAAGCAAATGGTGCGGATGTTGTAACCACATCACTGGGATATTTAGATTGGTATGATTATGAAGATATGGATGGCAATACCGCTGTAACAACCAATGCAGTGGATATTGCAGTTGGGCTCGGCATGGTCTGTGTGACGGCTGCAGGTAATTCCGGAAATGATAGTTGGTATTACATCATTGCTCCAGCCGATGCAGATTCTGTTATTGCTGTGGGCGCGGTAAGAGAAAATGGAGTTATTGCCAGTTTCAGTTCTCATGGACCAACTTTTGATGGACGAATCAAACCTGAAGTGTGTGCAAGAGGATCCTACACTTGGTGTGTAAGTCCGAATAGTACGACAACTTACACACAATTGAGTGGAACATCATTAGCTTGCCCACTTGTGGGTGGTGCCGTTGCATTGGTTCGCCAAGCGAAACCTGAATGGTCAGCCATGGAAGTTCGAGAGGCAGTTATGATGACAGCATCCCAATCGTCAGAACCGGACAATAGTTATGGATATGGTATTATGAATGCTGCATTAGCAATTGAATACGATCATACAGCTAGCATCGGGAATGACAATAGTATTCCAAATTCGTTTTATATTATCAATACTTATCCTAACCCCTTTAATCCATCTTTAACAATTGATATTTCGGGTGTTCCAGGTTCTAGTATAACCGTGGATGTTTTTACTGTAAACGGGAAATTCATAGAAAATCTTTATTCAGGTGTTTTATTCCAAACTAATCAAAAATTATATTGGCAAGCTTTGAACATTTCCAGCGGTATTTATTTTATTCGATCCACAATAAATCAAAGCGTCCAGTATCAAAAAGTCACTTTTTTAAAATAAATTAATTTCTCATGGAGGAATGTCTTGCCTCCTTTCAAAAATACCTCGAAATTGTATATCGCCTGAACGATTACTCTATGAGACGCAACTTAATAATCAACACACTGAAAGCCGTTTTTGTCTTTTGTTTTGTTGGTGCTGAACAGCCCCAACAAAATGATGCACAATCATTTCCCGTAGAAATTTCCGTTTACGATGGTCAAGGTTCATTATTAATTGACTGGACATTTCCTGAAACGATCCTTCCAAATCAATTTAAACTTTTCGTGAAAGAATCCGGCCAAGTTGATTTTGAACTATTAGCAGTTTTACCACCCGACCAAACAAAATATTTGGATTTGAATTGTGATCCAAATATTCGGTATTTTTATAAACTCGAGATTGAAGATATGTTTGGGGAATTAGTTTTAAGTGATATTTTAACACCGGCATTTGGCACATGTCTTCCTGTAGAAGATTCTTTAGCTTTTAAATCGACCATTAATTCAATGGATGAATTAGTTTTATTCGAAATCAAATTGAAAGCAACCCTTCAAAATCCGGATTTAAATTTTGATTCTATCTTGGGATTATTTAGCACAGACAAAAATGCTGAGCATGCTTGGTTTGAGACAATACGCGTCGAACAATTAAAACAGTTGGAACTTCCTCTTCAATTACTAGATGATATTATTCAAAATGAATCTTTGATGACAGATCTTTCATCTTATGAATTGCTTATGCGGAATCATTTATTTCTTGGTCCCGATTCTTGGGAGGATGAATTGGTCAAAACTGTAACGGATTTGAAAGTTCAGTGGAATAAACTATATGATGTTTACCCGTTCGTTTTGAAAAGGTTAGATTCAATTGCGCCCATTCGATTGGTGGGATATCATATTGATGATGAATACGAAAAGAATTTAGAATGTGTTATTTTTCATCCGGAACAATTAAGTAGCTCTGAGATTTTCTTACTTTCGGGTGAAGAATATATCGATTTGGGTGATCATCTAATGGAAAATAAATCCAACATAATGGTTCCAATTCCTAAACATTGGAACACGGTTGATCTTATGATGGATAATATTTTTATTCAATCAGTACCTACACTTTTTGAAATATCTGTCAGGTTTACTTTGGAAGGTGATATCATCCCATTAGATACCACAAACCTCATAAAAGTTGGACGAATTCCAACAGAACTTTGGTTGAATGAATTAACGTGGGATCCTTATCAACGACATCTCAGACTTGAAATTACAGGCGAAACAGATTTTGAAGAACAGTACTCAATCAATATAAATGAAGAACCTATTTGGGACATTGAACCCATGTCAGGTTTTGGAATTCAATTCCGAGATTCATCTTTAACTGTGAGTGACGAAATAGAATTCCCAATATTGGTCACATTTTTAAGTCATGGGAATGAAACAAGCTCAACAATAGAATATTTACTTTTGGACTCATTGCCCATGGCAATTAATAGAATTCCCGATGGCGGAACTTGGCAATATTCAGAATCAACAACTCTAGGTATGACAAATGAACCCGTTGAAGAATATTTTAAAACCGATTTATTACCAGAATTATTTGTACTGTACCAAAATTATCCCAATCCATTTAATGGACAGACACGCATTTCTTTTGATCTTTTAGATGATGCCACGGTCACTTTATATATCACAGATGCCACGGGTCGAATTCATGATAAGTTCATGGAACGTGAATTTATGACATCTGGTTCTTACCATTATAATTGGCAAGGTGAAGGTCGTTCTACAGGCATTTATTTTTTTACAATCCATGCTCAGGTTGATAATCGCCCTCCTGCAATTTTTAGCAGGAAAATGATTTATTTAAAATAACTAATTTCTTTTCCGGTTTATTCTATCAAGAGATTTCTGTATTTTCTCTGATATGACAATACGGAATCTACTCCTTCTTTACATCGCAGTTCTCCTTTGGGGAGCCGGGTGTGCTGCTCATCCACCGGTTTTCCCTCAAATGCCGAAAAAGGGTGAATCCAATATGGGATTTACTTTTTCTCTGGAAAATGTTATTCCTATTATTTGGGTACGGAAGGGGCTAGGACAATACACGGATGTTGGATTTCGTGCAGGGATTCCACTTTCCGGTTCTGGAATTGATATAAATCGAGTTCTTTTTAAAAGGGGTCGAGCATGGGATGTCCTTAGTTTGGCCTATAATCTTTCCCCAAATTCAAGTTTTGATTTTACCTATTATAAATTCAAAGGGTCTAAACGTACTACTAAGCAAAATCCATTTGGTGTGGCGTGGACTGGATACCGTTGCATGTATATTCCAAATGGAAGTTTTTATAATGGGGTCAGTAGAAGTAGTACGAGATTTGGCATGCTTTATGGACGGAGACTCAGCACTAAATGGGGATTTGAGATTGGGTATTTTCATGATTTTAGATCCATGCCTTTATCAAAAGTATTGGCTGGAAATTGGAATCCATCTGATACAACGGTCGTGAATGAATATGGGTATGGATATAAAAACTATCCTCATAAAATAAAAGGATGGCCCACACAATTCTCAAGATCAACCGGGTTTTCACTTCAATTTTTTATGTATTTGGGTCCAACCAAAAAAAAGAAAAAATAATCTTTAGATTTTAAAAATAAATGCCTGATTCACCCTTCCGGTCTGCACTATTATCTAAAAACAGGCAAGCCTGTAAAGAAGCCCTTTCTCAAGATTTAAGGGGAACTGAACTCGTTGAATGTTTAAATGATCTTTTATATTGCAGTGTTTCTGTTATCCAAACTTCTATTCAAGAAATGCACCCTGTTTGCGTCATTAATTCAATTAAAAATTTGATAGGAGATGATCGAGAAAACCCATCAAAACCACTTCTTCAATTTGCTGCAAATTATTTACTGGGCTTTAAATTTAGGAATGATGATGAATCAATTCTTGAAGATGCTGCGAAAGATGGAATTGGTTTAACAGGGTTTTTGGGCGATTTGGAAGATGTGTGCCAATTGGGTAAATGGGATGAGGTTCAAGCTATTTCAGCTAAAATATTTTTAGCATCTGATCGTTCCCGTGGGGTGATGGATTCATTAGCAGAAATTGGTTTACAAGATTCAAATTCGAATGTTTTATTTATCTTCCATTTATTACGTGCTTACCAATTCCAAGAATCCAAGGATGATAATTGGAGTTTTACAAAATGTATGATTGATTGGTTGAATGGAAAAATATTACCGGAACCTCACGAGCAAACTGAAAAGACTCCAAGATATATAATTGATTTAATGATTGAAAACAGAGACCCGACTCTTTTCGCTTCTGTCCTAAGATTATGGGACGGTGATTATGTTCGGATTCGCGGATTCAAACGAGAATTGAGCTACTGGTGCTCTCAAATACTCATCACAGATTCAGAAGTTAAACCTGATGAAAATCACTGGTTATTAAATAAGGATAAAAGAAAATTTATTTTAGCTTCTGAAAAAATGGTGAGACGTAAAAAATCTAAATCTGAAAAAGCCAATGCTTTGGTAATTTTAGAAGCCGTACGAGCACTTTCTAGTACGGCAACACATCATCAACTTTGCATTTTGGGTGCAAGGTTAAATCAACTCCTATCATGAAGATTGGCAATTACGTTTTATACAGTATTGAAACATCCGAATTTGGATTGGATGGCGGCGCCATGTTTGGCATCATTCCCAAACCACTTTGGGAAAAACAAGCGCCGGCAGATGAAATGAATCGTATTGGAATGGTGACACGTTCATTATTACTAGTGAATGAAGAAAGAAAAATTCTAATTGATACAGGTAACGGAACAAAGTGGAATGAGAAATTCAAAAATATTTACAATATTGACACATCTCGATATAGCATAGAAACTTCATTGGCAAAATATGGATTTTGTGCCAATGACATTACAGATGTTTTTTGTACCCATCTTCATTTTGATCATATTGGCGGGAATACTAAGTTTGAAAATGGTAAAATTGTCCCCACATTTGCTAATGCAATTTATTGGGTCTCACAAGAAAATTGGGATTTGGCCAATCACCCGAGCCAAAAAGATTCTGGAAGTTTTATGGAAATTGACTGGAAAGTTTTGGCCGAAAACGGTATGATAGAAATTGTAGATGGTCATGAATCTTTCATAGATGGCATCGACACTTATTTGACTTATGGACATACAACCGGACTTATGCATCCCATAATTTCGGACGGGAACCGATCCATATTTTATGGGGCCGACATTATTCCAATGGCGGCTCATATTCCTATACCGTGGGTGATGGCTTATGATATTCAACCGCTATTAACTGTTCAGGAAAAAGGGAAACTACTTCCCAAAATGGTGGATGAAAATTGGATATTATTTTTTGAACACGATCCAAAACTCCAAGCGTGTACCGTTCGTCAAGAAGGGAAACATTTTAAATTGAAAGAAGCAGTCACTATCAGTGAATGAAGAAGATAAAAAAGAAGAATTGTTCATTGAGGGGTTGAAGCAATATAAAGCCATGGATTATTTTGAAGCCCATGAAGCATGGGAAGATTTATGGTCAGATTATTATTTAGAAGATAAGAAATTTGTGCAAGGACTTATTCAATTGGCGGTAAGTTTTGTTCATATTGGAAATGGAAATATGATTGGAGCCAAAAGTCTCTTGAGAAAATGTAAAGAAAAATTTTTGGATTTTTCTGGTGTTCATCGTGGAATTCAAATGAAAAAATTAATGAATCAAATAGAAATGGTACGACTCTCTTATGACGGATTAGAAAATCCCAAAGATTTCGATTGGGATGTAGTACCAACATTGGAGTAAATAATGCCAGAAGTTTTATTATTTGTAAAAGAATTTGAATTGGGATCACGTTTATCTTCAGCGTGCGTTGATAAAAATAAGGATGTTGAATTCTCTGACGAAAATACAGATCCAAATTCATTTTCTAAATTGGCAAAATTAGCCGTCGTAGATATGGATGAAAAACAATTTTCGTCCGTAGGGTTAGTTGCGGAATTAAAACGCCGTGGATTAAAAGTTATTGGAACGATGTCAAAGATTAATAATCGGGAACAATTAAAATTGAGAGCTGCTGGCTGTGATGTAATTATTCCGCGATCCAGCCTCATAAAAAATATACCAAATCTGTTAGACGAATTATTGACTTGAGAGAATCCAAAGTCAAAAAACGGGTACGGGCAGATGAGATTGTAACTAGGCTTCGAAATTTATATCCCGATTCAAAATGCTCCTTAAATTATAAATCTGCACATGAACTTTTGGTCGCAACAATCTTGTCTGCACAATGCACGGATCACCGCGTAAATATTGTAACAAATGACCTATTTCAAAAATATAGAACACCAACTGATTTTGCATATTGTTCTGTGACGGTTTTGGCAAAAGATATTCACTCTTGTGGATACCATAACCAGAAAGCTAAAAGCATCCAAGGAACGAGTTTGAAAATTGTTGAAGAGCATGATGGAAATGTTCCGGATAAGATGGACGAATTAATAATGCTCCCCGGCGTGGGGCGAAAAACAGCCAACTGCATTTTGGGCGAATTTTATAAGGTTCCTTCAATGGTGATTGATACACACATGGTTCGCATCATGGGATTGTTAAAATTCACCAAAACAAAAGATGCCAAAAAGATTGAATTAGACTTGATTGAAATTTTTGAGAAAAAAGATTGGGTAAATTTGACACACATGATTATTGATCATGGTCGGGCTGTTTGTATCGCCCGACGTCCCCAATGTTCTGAATGCGTATTGACTGATTTGTGTCAATCATCTTTAGCTATTTAACTCTTTTTTAAGATTCACTCGTTTTATTGAAATTGGCCTTTATTTGTTGAAAATCCTGTTTAAAAATTTTAAGGTATTAAACAGTTCGTATCCTTTGTTCCATCAAGATAGAGCGTTAATTTTTAAATCTAATATTAATTGTAAGGTACAAATATGTCAAATCCAATTATTACAAAAAAATATCATTTTTGCGCATCCCACAAATATGGCAATCTGGACTGGTCTGAAGAAAAAAACAGAGATGTTTTTGACAAAGATTACAACACCCACGGACACAATTATATTTTAGAAGTGTCGGTAAGCGGTCCTATTGACCCCGGCTCTGGGTGGTTGATTGACTTAAAAAAGTTGGGTGAAGTTGTTAAAACCAATGTGGTAAATATATTAGATCATTCTCAGATTGAAATAGATATAGAATGGTTTAGGGGTAAACAACCCTCTTCAGAAAATATTTTGGTCTGGGCCTGGGGTGAGATTGCCCCAAGGCTGGAACGGGGTAAACTCCATCGCTTGCGATTGGTAGAGACGCACTCAATTCATACCGATTATTATGGACCCAACCATTAATGAATTTTAAAGATCGATTCTATTTGATTCTATCAGGAATTTTTATTGCTTCCCTTGTCAGTTGCAATCTGATTTTTCAGAAGTTTTTTACTTGGACACCATTTGGTATTTATACCTTTGAAATATCCGTTGGAATCCTACCATATCCCATAACCTTTTTAGCGACAGACCTAATTTCTGAACTTTACGGTAATAAAAAAGCAGACCAGGTTGTGATTTCAGGATTAATCGCCAGTATCTTTGTTATGATTATTGTTCTTATTGCAAATGCTGCCCCAAGTACAGATTGGTCCCCAGTTGATGACAATCTTTTCCAAAAAGTTTTTGGACTTCAAGGTATGGCTGTTTTTGCGTCCATGGTTGCATATCTCTCGGCTCAATTTATTGATGTAAGGATTTTTCATTTTTGGAAAAAACTAACCAAAGGAAAACACCTTTGGTTGAGAAATAACGGTTCAACAATTATAAGCCAGTTTGTTGATACTGCAGCTGTGTTGATATTATTATGCTCAGCCGGTGTTATTGAATGGAGTCGTTTTTGGATATTGTTAGAAAATGGATTTTTGTTCAAAGTCCTTGTCGCTTTATTAGATACACCTATTATTTACGGAATTATTTATGCATTAAAAGGGAAGATAGATATCGCACCCTATCAAGAAGGATTAGAATCATGAATCATGATAAAATAAAAAAGCTCACCGAATCTCTTTTAGAAGAAATTGGCGAAGATTCAACTCGGGAAGGATTATTAAAAACGCCAGATCGTGTTGCGAAGGCTTGGGAATTTTTCTCCAAAGGATATACCCAAAGTTTGGATGTGGTTATTAATGATGCCATTTTTCACGAAGATGCTAAAGATATGGTTATCGTGCGGGATGTGGAATTTTTCTCTCTTTGCGAGCATCATCTTCTCCCGTTTTTTGGGAAAGCTCACGTGGGATATATTCCCAATGGAAAAGTGATCGGCCTTTCAAAAATTCCACGGATTATTGATATGTTTTCTCGGAGACTCCAAGTTCAAGAACGGTTAACTCATCAAGTGTCAAACGCAATACGCGAAGTTTTGGATCCAATTGGGGTTGCTGTTGTTATGGAAGGTGTTCATATGTGTATGCAAATGCGTGGTGTGGAAAAACAAAATAGTTTTACATCCACCAGTTCCATGTTGGGGCAGTTTCGAAAATCGGCCGAAACACGAGCAGAATTTTTAAGTATTATAAGCAAATGAATATTCCAACAACATTGAGACTCTCTATTATGCTGCCATTTTTACATTTCAGCATTGCAAAAGTAGAAATGAATTATGGCAAAATTTGATCTAGCCATTTTAGGCGGTGGCCCCGGTGGATATGTGGCTGCCATCCGTGGCGCACAACTTGGTCTAAAAACGTGTATAATTGATAAAGATAAATTGGGCGGCATTTGTTTAAACTGGGGTTGCATCCCAACCAAGGCGCTTTTGAAAAATGCTGAAGTATATCATACAATAAAAAATGCGGATACGTATGGAATCACTGTGGGAAATGTTTCCGTTGATTTTAAAAAGAATATAAAACGCAGTCGGGATGTATCTAATCGTTTGAGTAAAGGGATCGAATTTTTAATGAAAAAAAATAAGATCACTCATATTTCGGGGACGGGAAAGCTCATTTCAAAAACATCCATAGAAGTGAAAAATGGTCGTAAGACAGAAACAGTTGAAGCGAGTAATATTATTATAGCCACCGGTGCCCGTCCGCGAACATTTCCGGGTATGGAACTGGACGGAAAAAGAGTCATCAGTTATAAAGAAGCTATGGTTTTAGATGCACCGCCGAAAAAAATGATTATTATTGGATCGGGTGCCATTGGAAGTGAATTTGCTTATTATTATAATGAATTTGGTACGGAAATTCACATGGTTGAAATGATGGATTGTCTATTGCCTGTAGAAGATGCAGATGTGTCAAAAGAAGTGGAAAAAAGCTTTAAAAAATCTGGAATTAAAGTTTCTACATCGACCAAAGTTTTAAAAATTGAAAGTCTTAAAACCAAAGTAAAGGTCCACATTGAAACCAACGGAAAAGAAGCAATTTTGGCAGGAGATGTAGCACTTTTAGCTGTGGGTGTAACCGGGAATATTGAAAATATAGGACTGGAGGATTTAGGGTTAAAAACGGATCGCGGTTCCATTATTATTAATGAATATAATCAAACCAATTTTCAAAATATTTACGCCATTGGCGATGTATCGGGGCCGCCTTGGCTGGCGCATGTAGCCTCTGCACAAGGACACGTAGCATCTGATCATATTGCGGGCCATTCACCCAAACCAGTGGATTATTCCAATATTCCAGGTTGCACTTATTGTCACCCACAAGTGGGATCTTTGGGACTTACGGAAGCCCAAGCCAAGGATGCGGGGCACGAAGTGAAGGTTGGAAAATTTTTATTCCAAGCCAGCGGGAAAGCCATGGCTGTTGGAGATACCACTGGATTTGTGAAATTGGTCTTTGATGCAAAATATGGGGAATTACTCGGTGCTCACATTGTCGGTTCAGAAGCTACTGAACTTATTGCAGAACTGGGTATAGCAAAGGCATTAGAGGCAACTTGGGAAGATATAGCTATGACAGTTCATGCCCATCCAACTTTATCGGAAGCCATTATGGAAGCAGCCTTGGATGCATTTGGATCAGCGATACATCAATGATTTTCACTTTAAGCCATCGAGGACGCCAATGTTCACGAAGAAAAGTCGTAATTATTTAAAACGTAAATACGTAATTACAAAAAATTAAATTTTACATACTTAAGTTTTATATTTGTAAAAGACTATGATTGAAACAGAAACACAAAAAATAATTGTCAAAGATTTAGGGTTAGCACCGTATCAAGCAGTCTGGGATCTCCAAAAAAAGATGCAACAAAAACGCATCAAAGGAGAAATCGAGGACACTTTAATTTTGGTGGAGCATGAGCCGGTTTACACTTTGGGAAAAAATGCGAACGAGAATCATTTACTCCAAAGCCGGGACGAATCAGTAGATGTTTTTAATATTGAACGGGGCGGCGATATTACATTCCATGGGCCAGGACAAATTGTGGGCTACCCCATTTTGGATTTATCCAATTATAAAAAAAGTGTAAGCTGGTACATGAGAACATTGGAACAACTCACCATTGATGTACTGGAAAACTTTGGCATTACCGCAACCCGAATTGAAGGACTGACCGGCGTGTGGGTTGGGGATGAAAAGATTGCTGCTCAAGGTGTGCGCATCAGTCGCTGGGTAACCATGCATGGCTTTGCCTTAAATGTGAATCCCAATTTATCTTTTTATGATGGCATTATTCCCTGCGGTATTTTTGACCATGGTGTTACATCAATGGAACAATTGCTGGGTGAAAAACAAGATATGGAAACAGTGAAGCAAGTAGTGATCGAAAAGTTTAATCAACATTTTTTTAAGGACTAGTATTAATGGCTCGACTCCACGGATTTACAAAAAAACAATTAAAAGGTATTTATCAGAAAATGGGTTTATCCAGACGATTGGATGAAAAAATGCTCATTTTGTTGAAGCAGGGAAAAAGCTATTTCCATATTGGGGCATCGGGGCACGAAGCTGCCCAGCTTGCTGCAGCTACAGCCATGCGTCCGGGAGAGGATTGGGCTTTCCCTTATTATCGAGATGCAGCTTTGTGTATTGGTTTGGGAATGACGAGCCGTGAACAACTCCTTTGTTTTTTGGCTAAAGCGGATGATCCAAATTCGGGTGGACGTCAAATGCCCCAGCATTATGGACATAAAGATTTGCGGATTGTGAGTCAATCCAGTCCAACAGGTACGCAATTTTTACAAGCGGTTGGCTGTGCCATGGCGCGGAAAATGGAAAAGACTAAGGATGTGGTTTATGTATCTTCCGGTGAAGGAACCACAAGTCAGGGTGATTTCCATGAAGCATTAAATTGGGCGAGTAATGCCAAAGCACCGGTAATTTTTCATATCCAAGATAATGATTATGCTATTTCTACCCATAAATCTCTGCAGTCAGCAGATTCGGTTTATGCTATGGCTGCGGGCTATAAAAATTTGTCTCGCTATGATGTGAATGGCACAGATTTTTTCGAAACTAATTTAGCTTTTAAACAAGCGATAGATCGGGCTCGAAAGGGGAAAGGGCCATCATTGATTGTTTCTAATGTCGTTCGCTTACTTCCTCATTCCAGTTCCGATGACCAGCGGAAATATCGGTCAGAAGATGATTTGGCTGAAGATCGTAAGCGAGATCCGCTCATAGTTTTGGAAGCCCAATGTGTGAAAGAAAAATTCATTACTGCAAAAGAGTTTGAAAAGATTCGCCAAGATATTCAAGTACAAGTTGACGCGGATACTCAATGGGCAGATGCACAAGATCATCCGGATGTAGATACGGCATTGAACCATATTTATAGCGATGATATAACTTTAAGCGAGCCAGACTTTAACGCCAAGACGGACAAAATTGTAATCGTGGATGCAATTAACCATGCCTTGAAAGAAGAAATGGCTCATAACGAAAAAATGATTATTTATGGTCAAGATATTGCAGACCCAAAAGGGGGCGTTTTTACAGCAACGAAAGGTCTCTCAGATATGTTTGGATCTCAACGAGTTTTTAATTCTCCTTTAGCCGAATCTTCCATAGTGGGTACCGCCATTGGGATGGCGGTTACAGGCTACAAGCCAGTGGTTGAAATTCAGTTTGGCGATTATATATGGACAGCCATGATGCACATTCGGAATGAACTATCCACCATGCGATACCGATCGAATAATGATTGGACTTGCCCCGTGGTGATTCGTGTTCCGGTTGGTGGATATATCCATGGTTCTCTATGTCATAGTCAATCCATTGATGGGTTTTTTATTCATATTCCGGGGATTTATTTGGCGTATCCATCTAATGCAGCAGATGCAAAAGGTTTACTGAAAATGGCGTGCCGAATGAATGATCCAGTCATATTTATGGAACATAAAGGATTATATCGGCAAGGCTACGCCGCCACAGAAGAGCCGGGTGAAGATTACGTTTTACCTTTTGGAAAAGCGAGAATAGTTTCTGAAGGTGACGAAATATCTATAATCACTTGGGGGGCCATGGTACAGAAATCGATAGAAGGGGTGAAATCTCTAGAACTTCCTGAAGGCACGGTAGAAATTATAGATTTACGAACCTTGAATCCATTGGACTTGGATACGATTGAAGCGTCTCTAGAAAAAACCGGAAAAGCATTGGTCGTGTATGAAGATAATTTGACCAATGGTCCCGGCGCAGAGATTTCTGCATTAATAGCGGATAAGTATTTTGAATTGTTGGATGGACCGGTTCGGCGAGTAGCCACAAAAGATTCACCGGTTCCTTATAATTGGTTTTTAGAAGAGAAAGTGCTTCCTCAAACGTCGGATGTTGCGGATGCGATTAAAGAATTACTGGAGTATTAAATGATTATTGATGTTATTATGCCCAAAATGGGCGAATCTATTACGGAAGGAACCATTCTTGAATGGCGGAAAAAAATCGGCGAATTCATTGAACTCGATGAAATTCTTTTGGAAATTGGTACCGATAAAGTGGATTCAGAAATCCCATCTTCAGCAGCAGGCGTTTTGGTTGAAATATTAGCCGAACCCAATGATGTGAAAGATGTGGGTGTGGTTATCGCAAAAATTGATACAGATGGAAGTGGATCCTCCGTAGAGATTGCTTCAAAAGAAGAAACTCCAATTCCAAGGCCTGAACCCGAAATTGTAAAAGCAGTAGAACCAAAACCAATTATTTCTGTACCTACAACATCAACAGTTGAAAAGAAATTTTATACGCCAGTTGTCATGAAAATAGTAGCGGAAAAAGGATTACCGTTAGGCGAATTGGAAATGATTTCTGGCTCTGGCCGAAGTGGTCGTGTTACGAAAAAAGATGTTCTTGCGTATATTGAAAATCGTGGAATAGCATCGGCTGTAGCTCAACCTGTTGCTATGCCGGCAGTTGCACATCAAACCCCGAGTTCAACACCAGTCCCCGTTTCATCTGCATTGGCGGGACGGACAGTTGAAATGCATCACATGCGGAAATTGATAGCGGAACACATGCGAGAGAGTATTAATACATCGGCGCATGTATATGTGATGACAGAAGTTGATATGACACCCATCGTGGACATGGTAAAATCGAAAGGGGAATCCTTTTTAGTTAAAGAAGGTTTCAAGTTGACTTATACACCTTTTACCGTTGATGCGGTGGTCAAAGCGTTGCAGGATTTTCCTGAAATGAATTCATCAATTTTTGGAACGTCTGTTACTTATCATAAAAATATCAATGTAGGGTTGGCCGTGGCTATCGAAAATGGATTGATGGTTCCAGCTATGTTTAATTGTGAAGAGAAAAATTTTCTTGGACTTTGTCGCGCTGTAAATGACGTGGCGAAACGAACCCGTAGCAAACAAATTTCTGCCGATGAGTTATCTGGATCGACTTTTACGATTACGAATTTTGGAGTCTTCGGCGTAACAGTTGGCACCCCAATTATTAATCAACCTAATGTTGGGATTTTGGGTGTGGGCGCCATTAAAAAACAACCCGTTGTGGTGGAATCTCCCCAAGGAGACGCCATTGCCATTCGGAGTATGATGATGCTTTCATTGGGCTTTGATCATCGCCTTATTGATGGTGCCGGTGGTGCAAAATTCTTAGAGCGAGTACGCCATTACTTGGAAACCATGAATCTGGAAACGGTATTGTAATGTCAATCGATCATGTATTAAAACTCTATTCCGAAACTATTCGGTCGCCATTTCTTCATTATGGATTTTGGGATGAACCAAAATCGGTAGACTTGGATTCGGTTAATCTTCAAGAAATCAAAGATGCACAGGGCAGATATATTGAGCATTTGTCATCCTTTATTCCATCCAATGTTAAATCAATTTTGGATGTTGGTTGTGGTATTGGTGGGAATGCTGATTATTTACACAATAAGGGATACCATATAGAGACGCTTTCTCCTGATGATTTCCAAAGAACCGTGATTGATGAAAAATTCAAAGGCGAGATGAAATTCCACCATTGCAAGTTTGAAAAATTTGATCCCCAACAAAAATATGATTTAATATTAGAGAGTGAAAGTGCATGTTATATCAAGATAGATCAAGGATTTGAAAAGGCAAGAGAAACACTTCGGGATGGTGGTTATTTATTGGCATCTGATTATTTTGTTCATCATCGTGACGGAACAAAAAATCCACATCTCAAATCATCCCATGATATGGACAAATACCTTTCTAGCGCCGCTGCGTATGGCTTTGAATTAATCAAAGAATATGATCAAACCGAAAACACCATGCCAACCTTGGATTATGGAAAATATTTCATTGAAAGATTTATTAATCCATCGATTGAATATGGGATTTATTCTGCAAAAAAGAATTACCCTAAAACAGCTAGAATTGTTGGGAAATTAATGGGACCTAAATTTGAAGCAAAAATGGATCAAATGGATCTTTTGGACAGTGGATTATTTAGAAAATATCGCAAATACATGATTTATTTATTTCAAAAGAAAAATGTCTGAAACAATAGAAAAACCCTACAAACCTAAAATACGTCTTCAAATGACGGATGGATATAAGTTTGTAAATGAGGTAGTTCAATCAAATAAACTCCACACAGTTTGTGAAGAAGCACGTTGCCCTAATATTTATGAATGTTGGGATCGAGGAACAGCTACCATTATGATTCTTGGAGACGTCTGTACAAGAGCTTGTGGATTTTGTTCGGTAAAAACAGGTAAGCCAATTTGGGATGACCCAATGGAACCACTTAGAACAGCCATGGCTGTGAAAAAAATGAATCTTCGTCATGTAGTGGTTACTTCCGTGGATCGGGATGATTTGAAGGGCGAATTTGGCGCGATTATTTGGGCAGAGACAATTCAGCAAATTCACCAACATGTACCCAAATGCACTGTTGAAGTATTAACACCGGATTTTCAAGGTAACGAACCATCCTTATTAAAAGTATTTGCTGCGAAACCTGAAATATTTGGGCATAATGTTGAATGTGTTGAACGAATAAGTAAACAAGTTCGGAGTCAGGCAAATTGGCAAAGAAGTTTAGATGTCCTAAAATTTTCCGTCAAACATAAATTAAAAACAAAAACAGGAATGATGCTAGGTTTAGGAGAGCATTTTAATGAAGTTATTGAAACAATGAAACAAGTCGTGGATACGGGAGTTTCTATTTT
>JABHAX010000204.1 GCA_018674095.1 Fidelibacterota bacterium | reverse complement strand
TTGGAAGCCTTATTTCCGGATTAACACCCTATAGTTTTGGTCTTATTAATGCTGGGCACTTAAATAAAATTTTTGCCATGGCTTATATTCCTTGGGTTCTTGCTGCAATATTTTATTTAATGAAGAAACCAACACTGAAATCGATTCTTTTTCTTGCTATAGCATCAGCATTCCATTTATGGTCGAATCATCCACAAATTGTTTATTATACTTGGATGGTTATAGGATTTTATTGGGTTTGGGAAATTGGGTATTCTCTAAAAGATAAAGCATTTTCACTTAAATTTCACGGAAAACAATTAAGCGGTATTTTAGGTGGATTATTTCTTGCTCTTTTGATGGTATCGGATCCTTATCTCGATATTTATAAATTCCAGGAACATTCAAACCGTGGTGCAAAATCCATCCTTGATCAAACAGGGCAAACAGAATCCGGAACAGATTGGAATTATGCAACACAATGGTCTTTCCATCCTAAAGAAACGATCTCTTTTATATTTCCGTACCATTACGGATTGCAGAATTTTTCCACTAGGGATTTAAAATCGGCCGCATATTGGGGATTTATGCCCTTCACTCAATCAACTCATTATCTTGGTTTGGTAGCTATTATTTTTGCAATTTTGGGCGCACTTCTTCGTAAACCAAATAAATTAGAATGGTTTTTATGGAGCACAACATTTTTAGTTCTTATCACAGGATTTGGATCATTTTTCCCTATTTTATATAAACCGTTCTTTTCCATTTTTCCATTCTTTTCCAAATTCAGAATTCCATCCATGATTTACGTTTTATTGGCGGTGACGATTCCAGCCTTGGCTGCGTTAGGGTTAGATTCTTTTTTGGAAAAAAGTAAAGAAAAAGACACTTTTAAAAAATCAATTTATATAGCTGGTGGAATTGCCGGATTTTCTATATTATTTTTATTTGTTGGAGAGTCACTCTTCGATTTTAGCATTGTAAAAGATACTCGGTATAATTCAACCATTATTTCTCAAATTCAAAATGTTAGGATAGAACTTTTTCAAAAAGGACTATTATTGGCCCTGGCAGTTAGCCTCAGTACAGTTGGGCTCATATGGGGTTTTGTTCAGAAAAAAATCAATAAAGACCTGTTTTTTACACTTTTAATTGGCGTAGCTATTTTAGATATTTGGATTGTGAGTAACGAGTTTTTAATTTTAAAACCTGCAAAAAATATGGATTTAAAATTTAAAAAATCGTCTACTGTTGATTATTTACTTCAAGACACGGAACATTTTCGAATATTCCCTGCAGATGAATTGAATTCTAATAAATACAGTTATTGGAATTTGGAGAGTATCGGTGGATATCGACCGATTAAACTTAGGAATTATCAAGATCTCATGGATGCGAAAGGATTTAGTCATCCTCATATTTTAAATATGCTAAATGTGAAATATGTATTAACTCGTAAAAAAATTAATAATCCTAATTTTGTTCCTGTTAACCAAAAATTAGGATTGTACCGTAATGAAAATGTTTTACCAAAAGCCTGGATTGTTGGAAATTTGAACTCCGTAAAAACTCAGCGAGAATCCTTAATGAATACATTGTTAACTGGATTTGATCCAGCAATTTCTGCCATTGTTGTGGATTATGATGGTGAGTCAATTCCAATAAAAGTAACAGGAACAGTTCATGTAAAATCAAGAGTAGAAAATAAGATTGAATTAACATCATCATCAGTCACAGGTGGACTACTCGTATTAAGTGAAGTGTATTATAAACCTGGATGGAAAGCATTTGTTAATGGTGAAGAGACCTCTATTTTTCAAACGAATCATATTTTAAGATCAATTCGAATTCCTAAAGGTGAAAATGATATTTTATTTATATATGATGATTTGCCTTGGAAAAAAACACGTATTTTGTCTAGATCGTCATTATTAATTATTTTGTTTGGATTGGGCTTCCTCATCTGGAAAGATCCAAAAAATAAATCAATTATTGAATGAAAATTTATCGTCATACCGGTAATATAAAAGCAGGGTTATTCATTTTAGGAATAACACTCATTATTGCATTACTGACTTATACTCAATCTCTTGTAACAGATTTGCGAAATGATAATCGCCAAATTGTACGTCTTTATGCAGAAATAATTGCCAATGTGGTTCACGATGATAATGATGCGAATTTGGATTTCGTGTTTGAAAACATTATAACGAAAGTAAAATTCCCACTCATACAGACAGATGTAAATCATATCCCGCAAATGTGGAAAAATTTGCCGGAATCTGTTAATACTAAAACGGACAGAATTGGCTTTATGAATGCAATGGATAAATTAAATCCATCCATTCCTTTGGTTTATAGGGATAGTTCTGTGGGAGAAATAATTTTCGGGTATTTGCATTATGGCGATTCGTCTATTGTTCAAAAATTGCAGTATTGGACTTATATCGAAATTGCTGCAATCACATTATTTATATTTCTGGGATTTACGGGATTCACCTTTATTCGTAATTATGAAAAAAGGCATATTTGGGTTGGAATGGCTCGTGAAACTGCTCATCAATTGGGGACACCTGTTTCTGCATTGATGGGATGGGTAGATTGGTTAAAGGAACATCCAGAAAAGACGAAAGAAATAATTCCTGAAATGGAAGCGGATCTAATGAGATTAGAACAAATTGGACGTCGTTTTAGTAAAATGGGATCTAAACCGAATATGGAAGAATTTGACCTGTCTGAACGAGTTGAACGGGTGGTGAATTATCTCATGAAACGGATGCCTACCCTTGGGGAAAAAGTTGAGCTTATCAATGATATTCAACCCGGAATTTCAATTCAAGCAAATGGGTCTCTTTTGGCATGGTCTATTGAAAATATAATTCGAAATGGTATTGACGCTATTGAGAAAAAAGATGGGTGGGTTTCAGTATCTCTTCGAAAAGAAAAAGACGAAATAAAGATTCAAATCCAAGACAATGGGAAAGGAATTCCCAAAAAAGATTGGCGGAATGTATTTCGACCCGGATTTAGCACAAAACAGACAGGATGGGGATTAGGACTCTCCCTGTCAAGCCGCATCGTCGAGGAGATACATTCAGGAAAACTCCAAGTCATTGAATCATCTCCTGAAAATGGGACGGTTATTGAAATTCGACTTTAATAAATTATCAACTTCAGCAAATGCATCATCTTGAAAAATTCCATTAAATCCATTTCCGCTTAGATCAGTTCAGTTGTCTTCATCAAAATTCCATAAAGCAACGAGTCCTGTCTCAGCACCAGAATGGATTGTAAACATATTATCTACAATTTTATTTTGGTTTTTTGGATAATTCCAAATCCGTACTTCATCGATTTTACCATTAAAAAAACCTTTATCATCATTTTGATAGCGATGTCTTCCAATATCAATCCAGTCTATATATTCATCATAAATACCATTTTGTTCATTTTCGTTCTGACCAATGTATCCATATAGGCCCAAGCTTAAACAGTAAAATCTGGAAAGGTAATCACTGGAATGTTTATTTGAACGAAATCGCCATCACCGTCTAAAACCAGAACTCTGTTTTGGCAGAACAGTAAAGAAACAATAGTAAATTATTGAACATAATTCTTTTTTATCATGGATGACTCCTTTTAAAATATGGGGTGAAAATTTTACAATATCAAATTACTGAACCCGTTGGGTTCTACCGGTAGAAAAGGTAATTTCAGTCCCAATTAATTAAGGAAAAACAGTGGATATTTTATACGCAGTAGCACAACCGGGCCAAGGTGGAGGCGGAATCGTCGCATTCTTGCCTTTCATCTTAATCATGTTTATCATTTATTTTCTCATGATTCGTCCCCAAACCAAACGCCAAAAAGAAAAAAACACCATGCGAGATGACTTAAAAAAAAGTGATAAAGTCATCACAATGGGCGGCATTTATGGAACGATACAAGGTTTCAAAGAAAAAGGTCGGATTGCCATAGTAAAAGTGGATAACAATACGAATATTACAATTAATAAAACTGCCATTACTGGTTTAGCTGAACAAGTAAAAGATACGGAATTAGAACAATCCTAATGGCTGTAATGGATATCGTTCATTATGGAGATCCGATCCTCCGTAAAATATGTGATTCAGTATCTGATTTTTCGAATTTGGAAAATGTAATAGATGATATGTTTGATTCCATGTATGAAGCAGATGGTATTGGCTTAGCTGCCAATCAAGTAGGATTGGATTTGAATTTGTTTATTATTGATATAACCCACACAGACGAAGAAGAAGAGTCTCATGTTTTTATTAATGGTGAAATTTTATCTAAAGATGGAGATGAAGAATTTTTCCAAGAAGGATGTTTATCTTTACCTGGAATTTCCCTCGATATACTTAGACCCGAAAGAGTCACCTTAAAATATCAATCTCTAGACGAAATATGGCATGAAGAAGAATTTACAGGATTATTATCTCGTGCAATTCAACATGAAATGGATCATTTAAAGGGGAAGTTTATAGTAGACCGTGTGAGTCAAGCTGAACGAATTCAATTTAAAAAAGAGCTCCGAGACCTTACGGAAAATTCTAATAAGCGACTAAAATCCAAAGTGAGTAAAAAGGGGTTTGTACTTTAATCGTTTATACCAATATAGTTCAGGAGAAAATTGATGCGCGTTATTTTTATGGGAAATCCTGAATTTTCTCTTCCAACTTTAAAAGCATTAATTAAATCTAATCATGAATTGGTTGGTGTTGTATCTAATACACCCAAACCAATGGGACGAGGAAGACAGTTAAAGCATTCACCCGTTGGTCAGTTTTCAAGAGAAAATAATTTACTGCTGATTGAAGCTGATTCATTAAAATCAGAAAAGCTTTTTAATCAATTAACTGAATTACGTCCAGATATATTTGTTGTCGTTGCTTATCGAATTTTACCAAAATCTTTAATTGAGCTTCCCAAATATGGCGCCCTAAATCTTCACGCATCTTTATTGCCAAAATATCGGGGAGCTGGTCCTATTCAATGGGCTTTAATGAATGGGGATGAAAAGACAGGTGTTACTGTATTTCAAATTGTTTCAAAAATGGACAGGGGTGATATTTTACTTCAAATGGAAATGGGAATTGAGCCAAATGACACTATGTTAATTTTGGGAATGAGATTATGTAATGCTGGTGCAGATTTAGTGGTTGATGCGCTCAATGGATTAGAAAATTCAACAATATCAGCTAGACCACAAAATAATGAATTTGCAACATCTGCTCCTAAAATATCAAAAGAAATGACAGTCATTGACTGGACTTGGTCCGCAAAAAAAATCCATAATTGGATTCGTGGACTTTCGCCACGTCCCGGTATGTCAACTCAATTGAATGGTGAAAATATCCGTATTTATAAAACCAAAGTAATGGAAAGTTCAACGGGTATTCCAGGCGAAATAATTAAAATTGATCATGCAATTACTGTTGCAACAGGTGAGGGTGCTTTAAGTCTAATAG
Organism: Fidelibacterota bacterium; assembly: GCA_018674095.1. Taxonomy (GTDB): domain Bacteria; phylum Fidelibacterota; class Marinisomatia; order Marinisomatales; family UBA1611. The sequence goes on along the minus strand of JABHAX010000204.1, from coordinate 4,126 downwards.
AAATTCAAGCCCCTGGAAAGCAGAAAATGAAAACAGTTGATTTTTTAAGAGGGTTTGAAGTTCAAAAAGGGAATTATTTAGGCTCATGAAACAAGATGCACGTTATTTGGCTGTTAAAATTTTAAACCGATTTGAACAGAAGAATGAGCAATTAAGTCAAGTTCGGCAATTGGTTTTTGCTCAAACAAAACCTGAAATACTTTCTCGATCCCGAGCGATGGTTCTTACAAATGAAATTATTAGACTTAAAGATCGATTGGATTTATTAATTGAAGAAATTTCGGGTCGAAAAATGGAGAGACTCAATCCAACACTGAAATCCATATTAAGAGTTGGTTTTTATGAAATTTTATATGATGAAAATATTCCAGAATATGCAGCTGTAGACTCTTCAGTTAATCTTACAAAAGCCTTATTAAATAGAAAAGCTTCAGGGTTGACCAATGCAGTACTCAGGAATCTGATTCGTACAAAAGAGAAAAGTTCTGATTGGTCTGTCCCGTTTCAAAAAAAACTGAAATGGCATTCTTTACCGAAATGGATCCAAAATCGTTGGAAAAAACAATTCGGTGAAAATGGATTTATTAAATTAGCAAAACGGATGAGCCAATCTCCCAAAACATTTATTCGTGTTGATTTAAGTCAAAATAGCCTTGATGAAATCAATCATAAACTGAATAAATTAGATATTGAATCGACGCCAATTTCAGCTCCTTTTTTAAAAATTAATTCGGGAGCTGGGAAAATATTATTTACTGAATTATTTAGGTCAGGACAAATCTCGATACAAGATCCAGCCGCGGGAGCTATCGTTGAATTTCTGGACCCAAAACAGGGTGAAACTGTAATTGATGTTTGTGCAGCGCCGGGAACTAAATCCCTATTTTTGGCTGAAAAAGTCGGCGAATCGGGAAAAGTTTTAGCTTATGACCTTATCCCATCAAGAGTGGAAAGAGGAAAAAAAGATTTTGAACGCCATGGGAAAAAAAATATTCATTGGGAGGTGAAAGATGCTACAAAAGATGATTTCCCACTATCTGATAAAATTTTAATTGATGCGCCCTGTACAGGAACTGGGGTTTTGAGTAGAAAACCTGACATCCGTTGGCGAAGAAAACCTGAACATATTTTAGAAATGGCAAAACTTCAATTTCATATATTAAATCATATGTCTGATTTTTTAAATCCGGGAGGAACTTTGGTGTATGGAACGTGTTCATTAGAGCCGGAAGAGAATTGGATGGTGATGGAACAGTTTCTTAAGTTAAAGCCTGAATTTCAGTTGGTCATTGAAACATCTTCACTCCCAGATGAATGGATGAATGATAATGGGTGTCTCCAAACCTTTCCACATATCCATGGCGTTGATGGAATGTTCGCCGTAAAAATCACAAGAAAATGATACAAAAAATCAGTAGTTATATTTTTATTTTTGCAGGTTTAACTCTTCTAATGATTCTGCTTTTTAATATGATTGTTATGCCAAAATATGTTCGTATGTCGGAAGGCCGTTATATGGTGAATGTTAAGGGAAAATCTCTTCCGCATGCGAAAAAAATTCTTAAATCAGATGGATATAAAAGCTTGGTTTCTGACACTTTATTTTCGAGCTCTTACGAAGCAGGAACCATTGTTGATCAATATCCGTCCCCAAATACACGTGTGAAAGAAGGGAGAACCGTTCGGTTGAAAATTGCTCAACCGGAAAAAATGGTTCAGATTCCTGACTTAATTGGTAGATCTTTAAGAAGTGCAGAATTGATGTTGAATCAAACAGGTTTAGAGATTGATACTGTGTATAGCGAATATAATTCAGATGTTCCAGCGGGAAATGTCACTTGGCAATATCCGAAAGGTGGAGATTTACTCAATAAGGGAATGGGTCTTCATATAACCATAAGTTTAGGGGTTCCGCCCAACTTCCATCAAGTACCCAATTTATTTGGATTAAGTAAAAAGAAAGCGATTGAACATTTAGAAAAGACTGGGTTTCCCCTTGGGAAAATATTTTATCGGCAAAATGAAGATTTGATACCTTATACTGTTTTAGATCAATCTATAGCAGCAGAAACAGTTTTAGAAGAGCCCGAGCCCATAGATTTAACGGTGAGCGTTTTAGATATGCATGATATATTTAACCAATTGATCGACAAGTGAATCTCGTACCATCTAACGAAATATTTAGAAAAATAATTCATCTTTCTGCTTCTATTATTCCATTAGGATATCTGTGGGTGATTCAAGATAAATACACTATGCTTATCATTTTAAACTGTCTTTGCCTAGTCTCAATTTTTGTGGAAGTCGGTAGAAGAAAATGGAATTGGATTGAAACGATTTTTGAAAGATTTTTTAATATTATGTTGAGAAAAAATGAATTTGATGGTGGAATGACGGGAGCAACTTGGCTTCTTTTTGGATCCGTCTTGACGATATTTCTATTTCCCATATATATTGCAGTTCCTGCTTTACTCTTTTTAACTATTGGTGATACATTTGCAGCACTCGTTGGAAAGTCATTCCCCATTGGAAAAATAAAACAAAAAACTTTATCTGGAACGATGGCAGGATTTATAACATCAACCGCCGCCGCATTGTATGTAAACCAATTGGTTCCCACAGAAATAATTCTTCTAGGTTCAGGCGTTGCCATGGTTGTTGAATTGGCACCCAATTTAATCAATGATAATGTAACAATTCCTTTATCCGGTGGATTAGCGATGACGTATGGCATGATGATTTTATGACTGTTTTAACTCCTTCAATTCTTTGGTTTTTAGGTGCGTTAAGTATTCCAGTCATTATTCATTTATTAAGTCGATTTAGAATCAAAAAAGTAGAATTCAGTACGGTTCGATTTATTAAACAATTGGAAACCAGTTCTATTCGAAAAATGAAAATTCAACAAATTATTTTATTATTACTTCGAATGGTAGCTATAGCATTTTTGGTGATGATGATGGCACAACCTGTAACACAAGGAATGTTGCCAGGATGGTTGGCTGCAGAACAAGATGCACGTCTTGTAATTGTTATGGATAATTCTGCAAGCATGTCTGTTGTCCAAGATAATCTCACATTTTTGGAACAATCGAAACGTGAAGTTTTACAAATTCTACCTTTATTTAAAGAAGAGACTCAAATCTCTATTCTACAAACGTGTCCTCCCAAAATAATTTTTGATGGAAAATCGAATAATCCAGCCTTAATAAAATCTATTCAGGGAATTTCATCCATGGTATCTCACGATAATATTTGGAAAAACCTAAATGAGATTTTAAAAAGTAAATCTATCGTTGAACCCATTAAAGAATGCGTTGTATTTAGCGATTTTATGAAAGGACCGGATTCTCTTTTCCTTTCCGGAATTTCTCAATTTGAAGATTGGAAATTCTATTTTATTCAACCCCAACGCATTTTTGATAATTTAGCCATTCAATCTGTTTCTTCTTTGAATCGAATTAAAACCATGAGCCAATTGGTTAAATTGAATGTGAGAGTCGAGAATTCTGGACAGCTACAAAAACCAAATATTCCTTTAGAACTACTATTAAATGATCACCGAGTCGGCCAGGTTGTTTCAGAATTTGAACCGGGAAAAGAGAAGGAATTTCTTTTCCAAGCTTATCCTTCGAAAATGGGAATCGTTCAAGGGCAGGTTAAGCTCCCAAATGATGATTATAGTTTAGATAATATTTGGTATGTGTCCATGCCAATTATGGAGCGAATTCGCTGTGGAATTATTGGAGGAAATTCTGAAGAAACAAGCATGCTTGAAATGGTCCTTCGTGCTATTGATCCCCAAAATCAATTTTTATCAATTGAAACTCGAGTTCAACCGGAATTAAATCGATTATTCTTGGATGATATTGATGTTGTTATGATTCATAATCCATCCAGTATTTCGGAAGAAGCGGTGGAGGATTTAGAGAATCACCTGAGCTCAGGTGGCGGTCTTATTTGGTTTCAAGGAAATGGTGGAATTGAAGACTTTCATAATGATCTTAATACGAAGATTGGTTTCCCAAACTTTAATAATTTAATGAATGCTGGACAGGGATTTTTTACCACTAAAATAATGGTTGAAAATTCAGATTTGCTTCAAGATCTCCAAGTGAGAAATCTG
>JABHAX010000020.1 GCA_018674095.1 Fidelibacterota bacterium | reverse complement strand
GGCCTCTGGTTGTAAAAGCATAGAAATTGTTCCAGCCACATCTTCTGGAGTTGTTGTGCGCCTCATAGGATTTCGTTTTTTTGTGTTTTCAATCCATTTTTCCCAGTCTTTTGTAATTTTTGTAAGAGCGCGAGTGGGTGTTACACCGGCCTGAACTGCATTGGCCGTAATTCCAAATTGGCCTAACTCCCAACCGATTTGCCGAATGATGGCTTCCATGGCAACCTTCGCTACACTCACTGGTCCATAGCCTTCCATGGCAACATAATTCCCTTCACTGGTGAGTCCCATCACACGAGACCCTTTTCCCAACAATCCTTCACCATATAATTTTTGAGTCCAATATAATAAAGCATTTCCCATAACATGAACTGTCATATCCATTTGACGTTGAGTTACGGGATTTTCACCAAATAAATTTGTAGTAGTGCCAAATGCAATAGAGTGGAGGAGAAGTTTAACTGGTTCACCGCCAGTAATTTCTTTGATTTGGGGTAAATATTTATCGATTGTTTCTTCTGCTGCAGCATTGGTATTGAAATAATGACAACGACCGCCTGTTGTTTCTGTGACTTCAGCAATCGTTTCAGCAGCTAGCTTTTTGGCTTCACCTCTATCAAAATGAAATGCAATAATACCATAACCATCTTTTGCCAATCGTTTTGCAGTTGCTGCACCATGACCAGTAGATCCACCTAATAATAACACCCATTCAGACATTTTTTTCTCCAAAGTTTAGCCTACAATTTACCCGATTATTTTGGAAGTTGAACATGAAATGTCTGTTCAATAATTCGTAGATTTGTAGGTTTCGCACCCTTTAAAATCAATAGGAATTGAACATATAATGATTAAAAAAAGTAGTTACTCAAAAGAAGATTTAATTCAAAGCGGAGAAGGAATTCTTGGCGGAATGGAAAATGGAAAATTGCCACTTGCGCCCATGCTTATGATGGATCGTATTACAGAAATCAATGATAACGGTGGGAAATACGAGAAAGGTCAGATTATTGCTGAACTCGATATCACGGACGATTTGTGGTTTTTTCATTGTCATTTTAAAGGCGATCCTGTTATGCCCGGTTGTCTTGGTTTAGATGGTATGTGGCAATTAGTTGGTTTCTATTTATCTTGGATTGGCGGTCAGGGTCGCGGACGTGCTTTGGGTGTAGGTGATTTAAAATTTAAAGGACAAGTCCGTCCTTATCATGATACCGTTACCTATAAAATTGATATTAAAAAAGTGTTGAATCGGAGTGGAAAGTATATGATTTGGGCTGATGGAGAATTGAGTACTAGCGAAGATAGGATTATCTATTTTGCTAAAAATCTCCAAGTTGGACTCTTTGATAATTTGACCTACGATTTTGGTGGCGATCCATCACTTGATTCTTTTTAATTCATTGCTTTTATAACTAAGGCGCTAAGTTGCAAGAACACAATCAGTCCTTTATTGGTTGCGTAATTGATCATCTTTTTAAACAAACTCTTTTAATCTAAAATAATAATATGGCCCTTCAATGTGGAATTGTAGGACTGCCCAACGTGGGCAAGTCCACCCTTTTTAATGCCCTGACAGAATCAAGCATTCCTGCGGAAAATTATCCCTTTTGTACAATTGAACCCCATATGGGTATTGTTGAATTGCCGGATGGACGCTTAAATGAATTGGGCAAAATTTATAATCCAGAAAAGATTCTTCCTGCCACCGTGGAATTCACTGATATTGCAGGCTTAGTCCGAGGGGCGAGTAAAGGTGAGGGGCTCGGAAATCAATTTTTAGGACAAATCAGACAAACCGCTGCTATTATTCATGTGGTACGTTGTTTTGATGATGATAATGTAACCCATGTTGAAGGCAGTGTTAATCCAATTCGCGATGCGGAAACGATTGAAACAGAATTATTACTAGCCGATTTAGACACCTTGGAAAAACGGCATCGAAAGACAGACAAAACTGCTCGGTCAGGCGATAAAATCGCCATAAAAGAATTGAACCTAATCAATAGACTTTTGGCACATTGTAATGAAGGTCACCGAGCTAGAACCCTTCCAATTCATGATGAAGAAGAAAAGACTATTTTAAAATCCCTGTTTCTCCTTTCAAGCAAACCTATTCTATATATCGCCAATGTGGATGAGGCAGAAATCATGCAGGATGAACGTAACAAACATGTTCAGGCTTTATTTGACTTCGCAGCTAAAGAAGGTAATTCCGCTATTCGGATTTGTGCTTCCATTGAACAAGAAATTGCGGTACTTCCTGAAGAAGAAAAAGAATTATTCCTTGCAGAATACAATCTCCCAGAACCAGGACTTCATAAAGTAATTCATGCGAGTTTTAGTTTATTGGGACTCCAAACCTATTTTACATGCGGGGAAAAAGAAGTGCGTGCTTGGACGGTTCCCGTGGGTGCAACAGCTCCTAAGGCTGCTGGAGAAATACATTCGGATTTTGAGCGCGGATTTATTAAAGCTGAAATATTTCATTATAAAGATGTTTTAGAATATGGCTCCGAAAAAGCATTAACGGAACTCGGACTCATTCGCCAAGAAGGGAAACAATATATTGTAAAAGATGGTGATTGTATTTTCTTCAAGTTTAATGTTTGAAAATTATTACCCATAAAAAAAGGGCAGTGAAAACTACCCTTTTTAATTTTAAATAAGATGCTTTTTATTCATCCTCTTCGTCGTCATCTTCATCTTCCCAATCTTCATCGTCTTCGTCATCATCTTCATCATCATAATAGTAATCAGGTGGATAAGCAAAATAGGGATTATTCGCATTACCATAGGGATCGTAAGGATTTTGGGATTCTTCCTTTTTCTCTTCTTCTTTCTCCGGAACAACTGCAGCTTCTTGCTTTACAACAATAACTCTTGGATCGTCTGAAGATTCTGAAGAATCAGTTGTCTTCTTAATTGCATTCATGACTAAGTCTCGATCTGAATCTGATAATCCGCCTCCCATTGCTGGGGACATGGGTGATCCTTGATTTCGAAAATTTAGTCCAGTGAGCACTGCAAAAAATAGAATCACCAGCGCAAATATTGAACCTTCAGTTTGGAATTCGAATCCGCCCCACATGTTTTGTGTGACACCGAATCCGAAGAAAATTCCAATAGAAAGCAGGACACCGAAGAGCATAATCATATTGCCCGTTTGGCGTGGAATGTTTGATTCCATGACCAGCATGTACAGAAACCAGACCAAAATACCCGCAACTGCAATGATGATACTTACTAAGAATTCTCCAAAAAGGAGAGATGTGAAAAAACCGACAACGCCGGCTGCTGGAATAATAAAACCTACTCCAGATTTCATGTCGTTAGCCATGATGGAACTCCATTAATACCTCGAATTATACCAAAAATTGCCGTTTGTTCTGCAAAAATGCAAGATTTTTCCTAAACGAATAAGTATGCATTTTCTCTCATGTAAACTACAGAGATGATTCCGTAACTTTCGAGCTTATTATGAGAAATGAATTAATAAAAATTGGCGTCATTGGCGTGGGGCATTTGGGGCAGCACCATACAAAACATTATGCAGCATTGTCTGATGCATCGTTGATGGGAATTTACGATATCGATACGGATCGTGCAGAATCCATTGCTCGCAAAAATAACACAAAAGCATTTTCTAGTATTGAGTCCTTATTAGAAACTGTTGATGCTGTATCCATTGTAACGCCAACTCCGTTTCACGCAGATGTGGCTGAATTATGTATCATGGCGAAGAAACATGTATTTATTGAAAAACCCATCACCAAAAGTTTAGAAGAAGCAGATCGACTTTTGCTATTGGCAAAAGAGAAAGGCGTCCTTATCCAAGTGGGACACATAGAAAGATTGAATCCTGCTCTATTAGCACTTCAGCCCTACAACGTTCAACCCAAATTTATTGAAATTCAAAGATTAGCCCCATACACGGCTCGAGGAACGGATGTGCCTGTAGTCTTAGATTTAATGATTCATGATATTGATATTTTATTATCCCTTGTGAATTCTCCCGTAAAAACTATCCGTGCTTCAGGACTTTCTATTCTTACAGATTCTGTGGATATAGCACATGCACGAATTCGATTCGGGAATGGAACGGTGGCCAGTATCATGAGTAGTCGCGTGGCAAAAGATAAAGTTCGAAAAATTAAAGTTTTTCAACGAGACCTCTATGCTACCATTGATCTTTTATTAGGGTTAACCGAAGTTTATAAAGTGATTGGTAACCCGGATGATGACCCGGATGCGCTGATAACAGCACCATTTGAGTATGATGGATCTGAAAGGTTTATAGCTTACGAAAAACCACCTGTTGTTCCTGAAGATGCGCTCCAAATGGAATTAATGAATTTCATTAAATCTATCCGAGGGCAAGAAACACCAATTGTTACCGGAAAAGCCGGCCGAGATGCGTTGGAAGTGGCAATGGAAATACAACAATTGATTATTCAAGATATTCATTAATGGACTTACGAAATTTTTTATTTAAAAATCGAAGTTTTACACCGATACCCATTGTACTCACACTTCTTTATTTCTCAAATCCAGCTTTGCCATTTTTGGTGTATGGAATAGCCTTAGCTGCTTTAGGTGAATCTATCCGTATTAATGCTGTGCGATATGCTGGAGGTGCCACCCGAACCACCAAAGTTGGGGCGCCCTCTTTATGTACAACTGGCCCCTATGCCAGAACACGAAATCCACTTTATCTTGGGAATATGATTATTTATTGTGGGATTGTTCTCATTGCCGGAGGCACTTATATGTGGGAATTATTTATTCTTGTATTCTCTTTTTTCACTTTCCAATATTTTATGATTATTTCATTAGAAGAGGAAACTTTAGTTGGATTATTTGGAGATGATTATGATACATATAGAAAAAATGTCCCAAAATTATTTCCAAGAATCACCCCATGGATTGGTACAGATGATCGGTCGCCAACGCTAATTTTCAACACCTTAAAAACAGAAAAACGTACATTACAAAATCTTACTTTTATTTTATTTTTAATTGCCTTAAGAGCTATTTTCGGATTGCCTGTATAATTCATCTGGGCTGAATATGAGCACGGAGTCACTTAAATATTTTATTGTTGCCGGAGAACCTTCCGGTGACCTCCATGGCGGTAAACTAATACAAGCCATCCAAAATATTAATCCTAATACCTCCTTCATGGGGCATGGTGGAAACGCTATGAAAGCTGCAGGAATGCAGATATTAGAACATACTGACGACCTGGCAATGATGGGGTTTGTGGAAGTAATAAAACATCTTCCTCGTATGATGAAAATAATGGGGAGAACAATTGATACAATTTCCCGTATGAAACCTGACAGAATTATTCTCATTGATTATCCCGGTTTCAATCTTCGCCTGGCAAAACGGATACATTCTTTAAAAATTCCTATTACCTATTTTATTTTACCCCAAGTTTGGGCGTGGAAAGAAAAAAGAGTAGAAACAATGAAAACCGTACTGGATCAATCCCTCTCAATTTTTCCATTTGAAGAAGAGTGGTTCGATTCGCATGGACTTGCCACGACCTATGTAGGACATCCATTTGCTGAACTTGAACATCTAGATGAAGCATCTAAAGAATTTTACCAGCGACATAATTTATCCATCGAATATCCAGTTTTGGTATTATTACCCGGAAGTCGCCAACAAGAAATTGATCGTCATTGGCCTGTATTTCTGAACGCTGTGGAATCTATAAAAAAGATAATTCCTGATTTACAAGTGATGGTGGGGAAAGCATCAAATGTAACGATTAATTCAATTCCTGATTATTTTAGAATCGAAACCAATGCAAGAAAAGCTATGATTGCAGGAACCGCTGCTTTAGTCTCTTCCGGAACTGCAACTTTAGAATGCGCTGTTGAAGACACACCAATGATTGTATGTTACAAGCTTTCTAGTATTTCATGGATCATGGCTAAATATTTGACTCATATTAAATATGCTTCTATGGTTAACTTGATTGCTAATAAAAAAATTGTACCAGAATTACTCCAGGATGATATGACATCAACCAATATTGTAGAAGCGGTATTACCATTATTAGATTCAAAAAATATAAAACGGAAAAAAATGTTGGCAGGATTTGATATTGTAAGAAAAAATCTGGGATTACCCGGGGTTTATAATCGTGCTGCAACTGCAATTTTATCTCAAATAAAAGAGCATGATGATTGATAATTTGAAAACTGGACTCAAAGTTTCTTTGGCCAGCATTCTCCTAAAAATATTTTATGGTACAAATCGAAAAGATGTACGAGGTCGTCATCATTATCAATCCTTAATTCACGAAGGTAAGTCAGTCATATTAACTGTTTGGCATGGTCATCTTTTAAGCATTGTCCATGATTTGAGAAACGCCCCCGTGAATGCCATTGCGGGCACGCACCGTGATGCAGAAATCATATCCCAAATTGCCATAAAATGGGGCTGGAATATGATGCGGGGATCGAGCAAGGAAAAAGGTGAAGTGGCTTATAAAGAAATGATTCGCGCTTTAAAAAAGTCCGGAAGCTTAGTCTTCATTACTCCCGATGGACCAACGGGGCCTGCCCATATTCCAAAACCCGGTGTAATTCGCGCCGCCCAAGCCACCCAATCTGCCATTGTCCCAATCAGTGTCCATTCAACAAGTAGCTGGGAATTTAAAAATTGGGATACATTTTATTTAGAAAAGCCATTTGGGAAAATATTTATTGAATATGGAGAACCTGTTTTTTTTGAAAAAGGGCAAAACTTTGATACGTGTACCAAAATATTAATAGAGAAAATGGCTGAAGTAGAACAATATAATTTGCAAGTTGCAAATAATGAAAGTCTCTAAGGAAATTCACGCTTATTTGTTATTTCCTTTAGCCATGTTCTACTGGGGGCTTGTCTATTGGCGTAGCTTATTTTATAAATACGGCTTTTTTGTATCCCGACGTTTACCCTGCTCTGTAATCAGTATTGGTAATATAACAGTAGGAGGCACTGGCAAAACGCCTACAGTGATTTTTTTAGCAGAATATTTAAAAGGGAAAGGGAAACGTGTTGCCGTATTGAGTCGGGGTTATGGTCGTGCCACCAAGGGGACTCTCATGGTTTCAGATGGAAATGGTCCCAATGTATCTTGGGAAAAATCCGGGGACGAACCTTTTCTCATGGCAAAAAAGTTAAATCAAATTCCCGTAGTAGTGGATGAGGATAGATTTCGCGGAGGCATGTTTATTATGCAAAAATTTAATCCTGATATTATTTTATTGGATGACGCATTTCAGCATCGAGCTATTGAACGTGATTTAGATCTTATATTGGTCAATAGTGGGGATAAATCCTTCGACCATAAATTACTGCCTTATGGATTGTTGAGAGAACCATGGATGAATATTAATCGCGG
>JABHAX010000203.1 GCA_018674095.1 Fidelibacterota bacterium | reverse complement strand
GATACACCAGAAGGACACGATACACTTCTCCATTCGACAGCACATTTAATGGCACAGGCTGTAAAGGAATTATTTCCATCCGCTAAGGTTACAATAGGTCCAACGATTGAGAATGGCTTCTTTTACGATTTTGATGTTGATGTCCCATTCTCTGATGAAGTTCTTGCTAAGATTGAACAGAAAATGAAAGAGTTGGCTAAATTAGGGCAAAATATTGTTCGAAAAGAAATCTCATCAAAAGATGCAATTGACCTTTTTGATAATATGGGAGAATCATATAAAGTCGAAATCGTTAGCCAATTAGATCCGCAAGAAGTTATTTCTGCTTATACTCAATCGAATTTTACAGATTTATGTCGTGGGCCACATGTATCTAATACTTCAAAAATAAAATATTTTAAATTGTTGTCAACTTCAGGTGCCTATTGGCGTGGCGATGAAAAAAATAAGATGCTTCAACGTATCTATGGTACTGTATTCGCCAGTAAAGATGCATTAAAAACGCATTTGCATAATCTGGAAGAAGCTAAAAAACGAGACCATCGAAAATTGGGAAAAGAACTACAAATTTTTGCGTTTGATGAAGAAGTCGGTCCGGGACTTCCATTGTGGCTTCCTAATGGTACAGCAATGATCGAAGCATTGGAACAACTTGCAAAAGAGAGTGAAAGAAAATCTGGCTATAGTCAAGTACGCACACCTCACCTGACAAAGGGCGCCCTTTATGAAAAATCTGGTCATTTAGAGCATTATAAAGATTCTATGTATCCCGCCATGGATATCGATGGAACTGATTATTATGTAAAACCCATGAATTGTCCACATCATCATAAAATTTATGCGGCCATACCAAAAAGCTATCGAGATTTGCCTGTTAGATTTTCTGAGTATGGGACGTGTTATCGTTATGAAAAATCAGGTCAATTATTTGGATTGATGCGTGTTAGAAGTCTTCAAATGAATGATGCTCATATTTATTGTACAAAAGAACAATTCAAAAAAGAATTTTTAGCTGTTTGTAATATGTATCTTTCTTATTTTGAAATTTTTGGTATTGAAAAATACTCCATGAGATTAAGTCTTCATGATAAAGAAGGTTTAGGAAAAAAATATGTAAATGAACCAAAATTATGGCTCGAGACTGAACAATGGGTGCGGGAAGCTCTCCAAGAAGGTGAGTTGGATTTTGTTGAAGTTCAGGGTGAAGCTGCTTTCTATGGCCCAAAAATTGATGTTCAGGTCTGGAGCGCTATTGGAAAAGAATTTACTTTGGCAACAAACCAAGTAGATTTTGCTATTCCAGAAAAATTTAATTTGACTTATACAGATGAGAATGGGAATGACCAAACACCGCTATGTATTCATCGCGCACCTTTAGGAACACATGAGCGATTTATTGGATTCCTGATTGAACATTTTGGCGGTAATTTCCCGCTCTGGCTTGCACCGATTCAGATTGCGGTTCTACCCATATCTGATAAAGTAATTGATTACGCAAATGAAGTAACTCAAGAATTAAGAGATGCTGGATTGCGAGTGAAATTGAGTGATAGGTCAGATAAAATTGGCTTAAAAATTCGCCAAGCAGAATTAGAAAAGATTAATGTTATGCTGGTTATCGGTGAAAGAGAAGCGACTGAAAAGACCGTTTCTGTCCGACGAAGGTTTGAAGGAGATCAAGGCGTCATTGCTTTATCTATTTTAAAAAACCAGCTTTTTGATGAAATTAAACAAAGGAGACTCTCTCATAGCCAAGAAACAGAAGCAGCGACTGAATAGTGATATTACTGCAAAAGAAGTAAGATTGATTTCAGAAACGGGAGAACAATTAGGTGTTGTTCCCACGGAAGCTGCAATAACTAGAGCCGAAGACATTGGATTGGACCTGATGGAAGTTGCGCCTGACGCAAAACCACCGGTTTGCAAAATCGTCGATTATGGTAAACTCAAATACGAAGAAAAAAAGAAACAACAACAAAGCAAAAAGAAACAGCATGTTGTAAAGCTCAAGGAGATTCGGTTAAGACCTCGAATTGACGATCATGATCTGATGACTAAATTAAATCGCGGGCGAAAATTTTTAGAAGCTGGCGCAAAATTGAAAATTACACTGATGTTTCGTGGGCGTGAGTTAGCCCGAATAGATCTTGGAAAAGTTTTAATGGAAAGAGTTCTCGAAGAATTGGCAGATGTGGCGGAGGTTGAAAAGGATATTCCTTTAGAAGGCCGACGCATGTCAATGATCCTTAACGCAAAATAGGAGTGCTGGATGCCTAAAATGAAAACAAGGCGCGGAGCCGCAAAACGGTTCAAGCTGACAGGTTCCGGCCGAATTAAACGAAACAAAGCAAACCATAGACATATGCTCATACGCAGATCGAATAAAGTAAAACGGAACATGAGACAATCAACGTTTCTTGCTCCCGGTGATGCTAAACTCGTGAAAGCAATGTTGGGCGTCTAAAACTGGAGGCGATAAAAAATGCCAAGAGCAAATAGTTCCGTACCACGACATCGTCGTCATCGGAAAATCGTCAAGCAGGCCAAAGGCTACTATGGTGCCCGGAGCCGCAATTACAAATCTGCCAAAGATGCAGTAACCAGAGCAGGTCTATACGCTTATCGCGATAGACGTCAGCGCAAACGTATGTTTCGCAGACTTTGGATTACACGTATTAATGCAGCATGTAGGCTCAATGGGACAACATACTCTGCTTTTATAAATGGTCTGAAGACCAAAGGTATTGACTTGGATCGGAAAATTATGGCCGATATGGCGGTGCATGATCCGCAAGCCTTTACCGCATTGACCACTTCAGTTAGTTAACTGAAATGTCGATGATGGAACAACTCGAGTCGGTCAGGAAGCAATTCCTGACCGACATCGAATCCTTCCCAGAAAACCCCCAAGACATTGAACATCTCCGGTCTAAATATTTAGGACGGAAAGGGCTTGTTGCGTCATTATTTGCCTTAATGGGGAAAGCGACTGCAGAAGAAAGACCCGCTCTAGGAAAAGAGCTTAATCTTCTTAAACAAGATCTAACAGTAAAATTTGATGAAAAAGAAAATATATTTTCTACATCACAACAATCAGCAGAAGATGATTCCATTGATTTAAGTCTGCCTGGAAAAACGCCAAGAATAGGCTCGATTCATATTCTAGAACAGACTTTATCCGAAATAAAGGATATTTTTAAATCCATCGGCTTTCATGTGGCTTATGGCCCAGAAGTGGATGATGATTATCATAATTTTTCTGCACTTAATATTCCTGAACATCACCCGGCTCGTGATATGCAAGATACATTTTTTGTTGATCCAACAACTGTTTTGAGAACACATACATCCAATGTGCAGATTCATCTTATGGAAAATGAAGACCCACCGATTCGTTATATTGTTCCAGGTCGCGTATATCGAAATGAAGCGATTGGTTATAAATCGTATTGCTTATTTCACCAAGTGGAAGGCATTTATATAAACGAAAGAGTTTCATTTGCCGAATTAAAAGGGTGTCTTGAATTTTTTGTAAAACAAATGTTTGGTCCTAATAAAAAAATGAGATTTCGACCCTCTTATTTCCCGTTTACGGAACCCAGTGCAGAAGTAGATATGTGGGACGATGAACGACAACAATGGATGGAGATTTTAGGCTGCGGAATGGTAGATCCTGCTGTCTTAGAAAATGTTGGATATGATTCTAAAAAATGGCACGGATATGCGTTCGGAATGGGTGTAGAACGAATCGCTATGCTAAAATACAAAATTAATGATATTCGATTATTTTATAATGGAGATACGCGTTTCTTGGAACAATTTTCATGATAATCTCAATCGATTGGCTCAAACAATTTGTTGATATAAATGAATCGCCCGAAGATTTAGCTGAACTTCTTTCCAAAACAGGATTGGAAGCTGAAGTTATTGGTATTCCCAATAAAATAGATGGAATAGTTATTGGGTACGTGGAAACGGCTGAAAAGCATCCCGATGCGGATAAACTAAAACTTTGTACTGTAAATGATGGAAAAGCGATTCACCAAGTTGTGTGTGGTGCGCCGAATGTTGGAGCTGGACAAAATATTGCTTTTGCAAGAATTGGTTCCATTTTACCCGGAAATTTCAAAATAAAAAAAGCCACGATTCGCGGTATTGAATCATCCGGTATGATCTGTTCTGAGCGTGAGTTACGAATTACAGATGAACATGAAGGTATTATGGTTTTACCTTCGAATTTAAATCCGGGTGACGATTTTACGACTGCTTACGGACATAAATTTCTCTCAATAGAGTTAGATATCACACCGAACCGCCCGGACGCTTTTTCTCACCAAGGTGTTGCAAGAGATATTGCTGCAGTATCGAATCGAGAATTCAGACCCATCAAAAGTGAAATAACACATTCACAAGGGCAAGATACTATAAAAATTTCCATTGATAATTCAAATGATTGTCCAAGATATATTGGTGGAATTGTTAAAAATGTAAAAGTTGGACCCAGTCCTGATTGGATGGTTGAAAGACTTAAAGCAGCCGGACAAAGAAGCATCAACAATTTGGTTGATATTTCAAATTATGTTTTATTAGAAATGGGACATCCGACTCATATTTTCGACTATGATAAATTGAATCAAAAAGAGATTCTTATTCGTCGAGCGACGAAAGGTGAATCGCTAACAACTTTAGATGAAGCAAAGCACACTTTAACAGACACTCATTTATTAATTACAGACGGAAAAACGCCGATAGCATTGGCAGGTGTTATGGGTGGACTTGAAACAGCCGTCTCTGCCAATACCGCAACTTTATTAGTAGAGAGTGCATACTTTGATCCTGTTACTACACGAAAAAGTGCAAAATCACTGCAAATGAGTACAGATGCATCCAAAAGATTCGAACGTGGTGCAGACCCTGAAGGGAGCGTTACAGGATTTTGGAGAGTTATTTCATTATTAATGGAATTAGCCGATGGAGAATTGTCATCAGAAATGATTGATATT
>JABHAX010000019.1 GCA_018674095.1 Fidelibacterota bacterium | reverse complement strand
TCTTAATAGATCTTGAGCACGATCTCGGATAAAATCATTCTTATCCAAAACACTCACAACTTGTAAAGCAGGAATCATGGATGCAGTGGGAGCCTTTTCCATTATATCCATGGCGGAGAGCCGTAC
The DNA here is from genome assembly GCA_018674095.1 of Fidelibacterota bacterium. Classification (GTDB taxonomy): domain Bacteria; phylum Fidelibacterota; class Marinisomatia; order Marinisomatales; family UBA1611. Next base: position 15,472 of record JABHAX010000019.1, on the reverse strand, counting down.
GGCTTCATTTTCATCCTCTAATAAAACTTTCATACAGGCATCTTGAATAATTTTCCCAGGTTTATATGTTGAGAGAAGTCGAATTGATTTTAAACGAATACCCGGATTTGAATCCGTTAATAATGCCGAAATCAAAACCATTTTTGTTTCTTGAGCCGGTTGAGTATTTTGAAGAAGTTTCACTGCCTTAAGCCGTTTTCCTGGATTTTGGTCGTGGAGCAAAAGATAGAATAGAAGGTCAGTCACCAATTCATCATCCATGGATCCGGATAGCTCCAGGTCTTGTTTTGATTCGACTGCAAAACGAATATGATTATCATGCAGTCCATTGTCTGCAAATTTAATTTGACCGAATTGTCCCGATTTTAAAATCTCTTTAATATTAATTGTTGGCTTATTTTTTTCAGGGGATTCATGAGATTTCACAATAAGAAGTCCAAATATAAACGCTACAGAAACGGAGGCTAAATTCACCCAAGCAGGTGTTGGTGTTTGAATCCAAATTTTAATTTGGTACAAAATTCCAGGAGATAATTTTGATTTCTTTAATGCCATGGCATCCAAATTAGCCCGAAGTAAATTCCGTTGTGATTGAAGTTCAATCTCGTTAGGTACCAACATTTCTCCAATCGAACTAATATCTAATGTGGATTCTAATTCTCTAACATAATTTTGAAGAAATTCATTTTCAGTTAATTCCAGTTCGAATTTTGATTGCTCATTTTCTGTGAGAGCATCCAATACGTAAAGGCTAGCTTGCTGTTTTTGGTGGTCATTTAATGCATTATACATATCGATACTCCTTAAGCACTGGGCGAAGTTTTTCCATGGCGCGGAAAAGGTAACGTTTAACAGAACCATCGGATATATCAAGAATATTTGAAATCTCCCGAATTTTCATTCCTTCGTAATGCTTCATGACAAATACGGTTTTTTGTTGAGTTGGCAATTGACTAAGTGCTTTGGATACAGCAGAACGAATCTCACTTTTTTCTGATGTTGACATTGTTTCATCTGCAATATTATGAGTGGATTCTTTTTCGGGGTCTAATGATTCTTACTGCTGGATGCGAGATGCTTTCCGTTGCAAATTGTAAAATGAATTCACAGTAATTCGGTATAACCATGTGAAAAATTCACTTTCTAATCGAAAGGATTCAATCGCTTTAAAGGCTTTCATAAAGACCTCTTGATAAAGGTCCTCCGCATCTTGTTTATCTCGTGTGAGTTGTAAGGCTAATATCATAACTCTCTCGTCGTAAAATGAAACCAGTTCGTGAAACGCTTCCGTGTTTCCTCTCTGTGCTTCAAGGATTAATGATTTAATGTTATTTTCCAATTTTGTGCCGCGTTATAATGAGTTTGACGAGTTGAAATGAAAAAGGTTGTCTAAAAATAAAAATATTTTTTTGAATTAATAATATATTTGTCAAAAATAGGATTTTTCTTAATGTTCGAATTTTAGTAATAATTTTAGTTTTTTTAAAATAATTGACTATTATTTTGATGTTAAAATGAATTAAGCATTTCCCATCATTGAAAAGGATGGGACGTAAATCTTACAAATTTGATTGAAATGTGCTCAGGGGTGGTTTAAAAATATAATAATTAAAAAAAGCCTCTTCCTTGAGATAATCAAGAGAAGAGGCAATTATATAACTTAGAAAACTAAATGTTCTTAGATTTTGAAAAGAATTATAATCCCGTTTCGGTTACTGTCTTTTTCACTGCATCCAAGGTTTTATTCAATCCGGATTTTTCTTCATCTGTTAATGAGAATTCTAACACTTTTTCAACGCCACCAGATCCAATCACAGTTGGAACACCAATAAAATAACCATCCACACCAAATTCACCTTCACAAAGTGAAGCACAAGGAATGACACGTTTTTTATCACGAATAAATGATTCAGCCATTTCGATTGCTGATTGCGCTGGCGCATAAAATGCAGATCCATTTCCAAATAATTTTACAATTTCGCCACCAGCAACACGTGTTCTGTCTTCAATCTCTTTCAACCGTTCTGGAGAAACAAGATCAGTCACGGGTACACCGCCGACAGTTGCTAAACGTGTGATTGGTACCATTGTATCACCGTGACCACCTAAAACCATACACGTTACATCTTGAACAGAAAAACCTGTTTCCATGGCAATAAAAGTTCGGAAGCGGGCACTATCTAAAGCTCCAGCCATCCCAACAACTTGATTTTTAGAAAAACCGGATACTTTGTGAAAGGCATAAACCATGGCATCCAAAGGATTGGAAATCACAATAACAAATGCATTGGGGGATTGTTCTTTAATATTTTTAGCAACATCTTTCATAATGCCTAAATTGATTCCAAGTAAATCTTCTCGATCCATGCCAGGTTTCCGTGGAATTCCCGCAGTAATAATATAAACGTCAGATTCTTTTGTATCATTCCAATCTGATGTGCCGGTAATGTTGGAATCATGTCCATCATGTGGACGAAGTTGCATTAAATCCAATGCTTTCCCTTTTACCATTCCTTCAGCTCTTGGAATATCAAAAATGATAACATCGCCTAATTCTTTTTGTGCAGCTAACAAGGCAAGGTTTCCACCAATTTGCCCACCGCCAACCATTGTAATTTTTTTACGTGCCATACCTTGTCCTTTTACTTGAAACAAAAAACCCCCCGATATCGGAGGGTTATAATATTAATTTGCTGTAATGACTGTTACAATTTTTCGGTTTCGGCCTTTTCGACCGAATTGAACCATTCCATCCGAAGTGGCGAAAAGAGAATCGTCATTAGCTCGACGAACATTCATTCCTGGATGAACTTTGGTTCCCCGTTGTTTTAAGATAATGGTTCCAGCCAAGATTGATTGACCATCTGCCACTTTCAGTCCAAGATAACTTGGGTTTGAGTCGCGACCGTTATTGGTGCTTCCTTTACCTTTCTTATGTGCCATGAGTTATTCCTTTTCTTCTGGTGCATCTTCAACAACAGGTTTTTTCTTTTTAGGAGCAGCCTTTTTTGTTTTGGGTGCAGATGCTTGAATTTTTTGAATTTCTATGTCGGTAAACCACTGACGATGTCCATTTTTCCGTTCATAGCCTTTACGTCTCTTTTTCTTATAAACGAGAATTTTCTTTTCACGTCCATGTTCGATGACGGTTGCTGTTACGGTAACACCAGATACAGTGGGTGTACCAATTTGAGTACTTGTTCCATCATGGACAAGTAATACATTATCAAAAGTCACTTTTGAGCCAGCATCACCGATTTGTAGCGGGACGCGTACTTTGGCACCTTCAGTGGCCTTGAATTGTTTTCCTGATATATTTACTATAGCGTACATTTTCAATCTCCAAAAAGCCGGCGAATTTAAGAGGCAGTTTTATCCTTATCAAGGTTCATTTCAAAGGTTACATCAGATCCATCCTTTGTTCGAATGAACCGGAATTCATCTTGTGGTAGTTCAATATTTTCTTCAATCTTTAGATGAACAAAATTCTGCCACATAAGTCCACGGAGAATATGTTTTTTCTCACCTCCTAAATAATTTGCATTTTCAGGATGGAGTTGAAGTTTAAGTCTTAAAGATCGATGTTTACTTTTATAACGTCTTAACCAATGATCAATACGGGTAATTAAAGTTTCTTGAGAAATTATTCGTCCGGAACCATTACATGTTGGGCATTCTTCGCTCATGGAATCCAATAGACTTAATCGGATTCGTTGACGGGTCATTTCCAACAATCCGAATTCTGTAATAGGAGCCACCGCAACTTTTGCGCGATCTTTCCGGAGTTCTTTCCGAATTTCATGATAGACTTTTTTTCGATTTTCTTCATAACGCATATCAATAAAGTCAATCACGATTAAACCAGAAAGGTCACGAAGACGAAGTTGGCGAGCTACTTCACGTGCTGCTTCCATATTAATTTTAAGCGAATTTTCTTCATGGAGTTTCTTCCCAACGAATCTTCCACTATTTACATCCACAACAACCATTGCTTCCGTTTTTTCTATAATGAGATAAGCACCACTCTTTAACCAAACTTTTGGGCGCATTAATTTTTCAATCTCTGTTTCGATCCCAAAACTTTCAAAAAGAGGAGCTTTTAATTTATATAGCTCAAGTCGTTCCAAAAGAGTAGGCGAAAGATCTTCTAAATATTTCTGTGTTTTCTTATAAAGGCGTTTAGAATCAATAATGATTTTTTCCACATCCGGTGTTAATAAATCCCGAACGACACTCGATGCAGTTTCTAAATCTTCATAAACTAATACGGGTGCATTTTCATGGTCTGCTTTATACTCAATTTTGTTCCAATTCTCCATGAGTTGATTAAAATCATTTTCAATATGTTCTTCCGATTTGCCTTCTGCCACCGTTCGAATAATGACACCAACATTTCCTTCACGGAGCCTTTGAGCAATTTTCTTGAGCCTTCGTCGTTCGAATTTATCCCAAATCTTTTTTGAAATACCAATATAGCTGGCGTTGGGGACAAGAACAAGTAACCGTCCTGGAAGAGCAATTTCCGTGGTAACACGTGGCCCTTTTCCTGCGAATGGTTCTTTAATAACTTGGACATAAATTTCCTGATTTCTTTTCAGGTCAACTTCTATATTATCATGTTTATAATGTGGTTTTCCGTTCCGACCTTTTTTAGGAGTGGGCTCATCAATAATGTATTCATTATTGCCGATTTCGGAAAAGGGAAGAAATGCATTCAATTCATAATTAATATCCACAAATGCGGCCTGCATTCCTGGTAAAACATTTTCTACTTTCCCTTTATATACATTGCCAACCATACGATGTTTGTCTTGCTTCTCAACATAAACCTCCACCAATTGGCTATCTTCTTGAATAGCAATACGGGTTTCCCCCATGCTTTCATTTATAAAGATTTCCTTCTTCATAATTATACCTATATGTTATACATAACTCGTCGTTGAATAGTAATAACAATCATCTGGAATACCAGATGATCTATCGATTTGTCGACGAGGTCGTCTGTTTCTGTTTTCTTAAGGGGACAGTAGAAGGAAGGAAAAATTTGGCCCTAAAAAGGGTGATAAAAATAGTGTCAATATCGTCAGAAAAAATGAATTAAACTTTGTCATCCTTCGTGTCCCGACTGCGTCAAAAATACAGAATTTTGTCTATTCTATCCAAGAACATTAACGGGTACTTTGTATTAATAATTAGATTTTAGTTAGCTAAAATAAAAAAGCGAATTATTTTACATTCAATCAACGCTAACGTAATAAATTATACGCATCGTGAAACATCTATTATTAGTTTTCTCCATCTCATTTATCATGGGAAACTCCAATTCAAATCAAATTGGAATTTGTACAAAATCAACCGGAGATGTCCAAAGGTCAGGGGAAATTCGGTCCGGAAAAATTCGGAAAGGCGAATCTATTTACGATGGTGATAAAATCACCACTGGGGAATACGGTTTTTTATCTATATTAAATATCAAAGATAGAAGTATTGTAAAAATATTTGGAAACACATCCTTAAAAATTTACGGCTCATCTGAAAACAATTTTTTAAAATCAGAAATTAATATTTTTGGAGGTCGAGTTAGTGCTGAAATAACAAAATTAGAAAATCGAGAATTTTTAGTTAAAACCCCTGTCTCGATTGCATCCGTAAAAGGAACCTACTTTTTAGCTGAACATCGCTCTATGAATCATCATGGGCCTCATCATAGGGGTGTTCCGGATTGTGTTTTTTCCGTCATAACTGGGAAAGTTGAAATCCAAAATACTAAATCAGGGAAAACAATTTTAATTGAAGATGGGAAAACAGTTATTTCAACCCCAAAGGGTGAATTCCTTATTTTTGAAACAACCGAAGAATTCACGGAACACTATATGGAACCAGAATAAATCATGGAAGATAAAGGACATATAATTGCCATAGGTGGTGGCGGATTTGGGCGAAATCCAAATCACCGGAAAATTGAAAAATACATTTTAGATCTTACGGGAAAGGAAAAACCGAATATTGTATTTTTCCCTACAGCAAGTGCGGAAGATAAAGGGTACATCGTTAATTATTATAAGTGTTTTACAAAATTAAATTGTGATCCAAGCCATGTAACATTATTTCAAAGAACGCCGCGATTAGATTCAATTATCAATAAAGCTGACGTGATTTACGTGGGTGGAGGAAATACAAAAAGTATGTTGGCTGTTTGGCGTGAATGGAAATTGGATAAACTTTTGTTGAAAGCATACAATCAAGGAAAAGTTTTGTGTGGCGTCAGCGCCGGTGCCATTTGTTGGTTTGAGCAAGGTATTACAGATTCCTGGGCCAGCAATTTGAATTCTATGGAATGTCTTGGGTTTTTACCGGAAATGGCCTGCCCACATTATCAAGAAGAAAAGGATCGCCGTCCAGACGTGCATGAAATGTTGAAAAAAGGGAAATGTGGTCCGGGCTGGGCGATCGATGGTGGTGCTGCTGTTCATTTTAATAAGGGTGAATATTTTAAATCAATTCAGTTTTATCCTGATTCTTACGTCCATTATGTTTCTTGTATAAATGGTGAAGTGACAGAAGATCAAAAAGAAATGTTTGTCATAGAATGAACGACGTGGACGACCCACAATTTTGGGAAAACATTTATTTAGAAGATGATGCCGGGTGGGATTTGAATGGTGTTACACCAATTTTCGAAACTTTATCAAAATCATTAACAAAGGGAAACGTTTGTTTTTTAGGGTCTGGCCGTGGTTACGACGCAGTTCAATTCGCAAAAATGAATTTTGATGTTACTGCGGTTGATTTTGCACCATCAGCCATAAAAGCAGTAAACGTATTGGCAAAAAAATCTGATCTTAGTATTCAGACAATTCAAGATGATATTTTTTCTTTGACACCTGAATACGCAAATACTTTCGATTTAATTATTGAACAAACCTGCTTTTGTGCCATTCATCCTTCTAGACGAAAAGACTACGAAAAATTGGCAAAATCATTATTAAAGCCAAGTGGAAAACTTATTGGACTTTGGTTTCCATTGGATAAAAAAACAGATGAGGGTGGGCCACCATGGGGCACAACAATAAATGAAGTGAAATCCATTTTCAATTCCGGTTGGTCAATCGAAAAAGAAGAATTTCCTGCACAATCTATTGCCCCAAGAAAAGGTCGTGAAAAGTTGATTATATTTAAAAAGTGTTAAAGTATAAAATGTTCAAGTATTAAAGTGTTCATCTGTTATAGAATTATTGTTTTTAACTTTCATAGAAATTTTCCCATGGTAAATCAACTAGAGTCGTAGAACTAAAAAAAATAACACAAATAAATTTTGATTACACAATCCACTTTCCAATTCTTAAACGACCTTCATAAAAATAATACGAGAGAATGGTATCACGCCAACAAAGATTGGTATAAAGAAGCTTTCGAAAACTTTGAAGATCTCGTGGCCATGTTGCTGCACACTATTTCCGATTTTGACACGTCTGCAATGGGTACCGAACCCAAAGATTGCTTATTTAGAATCTATCGGGACATAAGATTCTCTAAAGATAAAACGCCGTACAAAACATGGTTTGGTGCAGCCATGAAATCCGGTGGACGCAAACAGATCGGTTCAGGATATTATATCCATGTCTCACCCAAACAGGTATATCTTGCCGGAGGAATATGGCATCCGGAAAAAGATACCTTGGATATGATTCGAGATCATATTGTAGCTTGGCCCAAAAAAATTGAACGTGTTGTAACTGATAAAAACTTTATAGAATCTTTTGGTGAATTAGGTGGTGATCAATTAAAAACAGCTCCAAGGGGATTCCCAAAAGATCATCCACAGATCCAGTGGTTGCGACATAAAGATTTAATTGTGTCAACGCAAGTTGACCCCAAATTAGTTTTGTCTGAAACATTCATTCAAGAGGCAGGGAAGATTTACGAAAAGATGCTCCCTTTAAATCAATTTATTACGGAGGCGATTTCATGAATTATTGGCTATTCAAATGTGAACTGGATCATGATTACAGTTATGTAGAATCAGAAAAAGACTGACAAACCCATTGGGAAGGTATTCTCAACAATTTAGCGAAAAATAAATTGATGCCAAAAATTGAATAAAATATTCGCATGCTTCAGTGACCCAATATTTTTAAAATGAGCACCTTAACGCCTACGTACTTGGACACTTATTAACCTAACTTTTGCCCCATGAAATCTGACTTACACTTGGCAAAAGATGCGGCTATCGAAGCGGGAAAAATTATTCTTTCTTATTATAAATCGGATTATGAAATTCGCGATAAAGGTTACCATAATCCTGTGACAACGGCTGATCATGCTGCTGATACTTTTTTAAAAGAAACGCTCACAAAAGATCGCCCGGAATATGGTTGGCTCTCTGAAGAAACTGTGGACTCTCCAGCCCGACTTTCCAAAGATCGTGTTTGGGTCGTGGATCCATTAGACGGTACCAAAGAATTTATAGAAGGTGTCCCAAATTTTGTTGTAAGTGTTGCTTTGGTTGAGAAAGGCTTTCCAATTGTGGGCGTACTTTACAATCCAGTAACAAAAGAAACTTTTACAGCGGCCAAAGATGAAGGTGCCTATCTTGACGGCGAATTAATTCGATGCACCGCTAAAGAAAATTTAAATGATATGGTAATCTTAAATAGTCGTTCCGAAACACGCCGTGGATTATGGTCACCTTTTGATGGCACTTTTGGTGAACTTCGAGCCATCGGTTCAGTGGCGTATAAACTGGGTTTAACTGCTGCTGGGAAAGCTGATATTTTTGCATCTCTTCGCCCAAAAAATGAATGGGATATTTGTGCCGGAAACTGCATTATTAATGAAGCAGGTGGAAAATTGATTGATCTTCATGGAAATCCACGCCAATATAATTTAGAAAAAACGCTGATTACACCAGGACTCATCGCCGGGAAAATTGATGCGGTTGATAAAACACTTAAAGTGTTAGGGTGCTAACGATTTCATGTACTTTTACACATTACCACCTTTAAACGTAAGAGCCTAATAAACTATGCATTTAGTTTCTGAAGACATTGAACACTATTGTAAAGTCCATTCGTTGGGCGATTCTAAATTATTAACGGAATTATCTAAATCCACTTGGGAGTCAGAAGAAATTCCCCAAATGTTATGTGGCTCTTTGGTGGGTGGATTGCTTCAAATGTTGATTAAAATTTCTGGGGCTAAACGAGTTTTAGAGATTGGTATGTTTACGGGATATTCCACTTTAAAAATGGCAGAAGCATTGCCGGATGACGGTGAAATTCATTCCTGCGAATTGATGGAAAAACATATTCTTACAGCCAAGGGCTGGTTCAAAAAATCAGATGTAAATCATAAGATCACAGTGCATCAAGGGCCAGCATTAACATCTTTAGAAAATTTCAGAGCGGGTTCTTTCGATATGATGTTTGTGGATGCAGATAAAACGGGATATTCAGAATATTATAAACGAGGAACTGCTTTATTGAAAAAAGGCGGAATCGCTGTTTTTGACAATATGCTTTGGAGTGGTACCGTTATGGATCCGAAAGATGAAGACGCCAAAGCATTAAGAGAAACGGCAGAACTCATAAAAAATAATCATAGATTAGAACCCTTACTTTTACCCGTTCGAGATGGTGTAATGATTTATCGAAAAGTGAGATGATTTTATTGTTCTGTATATTGAAATTGTGTTACATTTGCGTTACAATTATTAGGAGTATATTATGAGAACTGCACATATCAATGTTCGCACAGAACCGGAAACAAAACAAAATGTTGAATCCATTTTAAAACAATTAGGGATGACTACTTCTGAAGCAATCAATCTATTTTTTCGACGTATCATAATGTCCAATGGTATTCCATTTGAAGTCCATATTCCAAACGAATATACGATTGAATCAATGAATGATATCGAAACTGGACAAAATTTAGAATCTGCTGATTCTGCAGATGAAATGTTTGAAAAGTTAGGAATATCAGTTGACTAAAAAAATTGTATGGACATCGCGTTTTTCAAAAGATATAAAACGAATGGTTAAACAAAATAAAAAAATGAATATGATTCATTTGCTCATTACCAAGCTGGGAAAAGGGGAAAGCATACCGGCTCGTTTCCAACCACATCGATTAAAAGGGGTTTGGAAAAATTATTTAGAATGCCATATCCAACCCGATTGGCTTTTGATTTGGAAAGAAGATAAAGAAACTGTTTTCTTGACTAGAACTGGTTCTCACTCCGATTTACTTAAAAAATAAAATTAGATTTATGAAAAAACTCCCAGTGATAAATCCTTTCAAAGAACAAAAAAAGCCCTTGAAAGGTAAATTGCTTTTAAATGACAATTAACAAAAAAAATATGAAAAAAACATATCACAAAACAATTTTATTATTGGTTTTCTACTTGTTATCAAGTTGTATACCTCCACAAAAAACTTCAAAACAAACAGGCACTACTAAAGCCGAATTACTCGCAATGCTTAGAAAGGAACAAGTCGCCAAGACTGAGAGAAAGTTCAACGAAGCAAATCCTTTTGTAGTTAAACTTCCTAATGGTACTGAAGAAAGGTACCCCACACAAGAAATGGCAGTATTACGCGAAAGGGAATTGGAAATAAATAAATCACAGAAATTATTTGATAAAGGGTCAGCTACAAAAACAGATATTTCAGCATTAATAAATTTTGGTATTATTTCAAAAATAGAGGCATCAACCTATAAAGCATATCAAAATAAAAATCCAAATGTAGTCATGACAAAAATAGATTCATTAAATGTTTGGAAATATTATAGCGACCCAAACTTTAAACCCAATTTTTCAAAAGAGAATAAATCTCCAAATAGTATCCCTAATAAAAGCACAGGTTCAGGATTTATAGTCCAAAATAATGGAATAGTAATTACGAATTATCATGTTGTAAAAAATGCAACAAAACTAGAAATAGTTTTTCCTGAATCTAAAATAGTAAAGGATGCTTCCTTACTTCTTAAAGACAAATCTAATGATATTGCCATTTTACAAATTATTGAATTCAATTCTTCAGATTTTTCAAATAAGAGTATTCCATTTTCTATAGGTGAATCAAATACAATAAAAGTAGGCCAAGATGTTTTTACAGTTGGATTCCCATTGGGTAGTATCATGGGTGTGAAGCCACGGTTGTCATCGGGACAAATAAATAGTTTGTTTGGTATTCAGGAAGATCCAAGATTATTACAAATAAGCAATCCCCTGCAACCGGGAAATAGTGGTGGTCCCCTTTTTAATAAAAATGGCGAGTTGGTTGGCATTGTTGTTTCAGGGTTAAATGCCGAATATTTTTATGAAAATTCCGGGATTATTCCCCAGAATGTCAATTTTGCTATTAAAATAAATTATCTTACTAATTTGTTCAATATGCTTCCCAATGCTGATTTTAATATAAATCAACAAAATTTATTGAATGGTATGGCATTAGAAGAACAAATAGAATTAATAAATCCATTTATCGTTCAAATAAGGGCTTATGAATGAAGATTAGGAAAAACAAAATTGGTAAATATCTTTTTAGGAATCTTTGCAGAAGTATCCCAATACATCGGGACGCAAAGGTAAATTCGCAGATTATTAAACCAATTATTTAATCAATAATCCAAATATCCAACAATTCATTTTTCCATTACTCCATTTATCCAACAATCCAGAAATCCAATTTTTAAAAGAGATATAAAATGACACAAATACCAGAAGACGCAATAAAATGTTTAGATAAAGGATTTGTCCGGCTCGTGGATTCTATGGGTGGGGATGATGCCATTGTACAAGCGGCGCGGGTCAGTTACGGAAAAGGGACGAGTAAAACATCTCAAGATCGTGGGCTGATTAGATACTTAATGCGACATCGTCATACCACACCATTTGAAATGGTGGAATTCAAATATCATTGTAAGATGCCCATTTTTGTGGCACGACAGTGGGTGCGTCACAGGACGGCAAATATTAACGAATATTCATTGCGTTACTCCGAAGCCCGGGATGAATTTTACTATCCAGATTCAGAACATATCCAATTTCAATCCGCATTAAATAAACAGGGCAGGATGGGTGAAGTCCCAGCAGAATTAAAGCAAAAAGTTCAGGATTATTTTAAAGAAATATCGGAACGTTCATTTGCCATTTATTCCGAATTGAATGAAGCTGGAGTGGCCCGTGAGTTGGCTCGATCCATTCTACCTGTAAATCTTTATACTGAATGGTATTGGAAAAATGATTTACACAATTTGCTTCATTTTGTTGGGTTACGATCTGATAGCCACGCCCAATATGAAATTCGTGTTTTCTCGGATGCTATGGCAGAATCGGTAAAAGCAGTGGCGCCCTTTGCTTGGGAAGCATATCAAGATTATGTGATAAAAGGAATGCGTTTTTCACGCGTTGAACAAAGTTTATTAGAGAAAAAACTCCCCGATCGTGTTATTGAAGATATTGCTGAAGATATTGCCTATCAATTGACCGCAACGCTCCATAATGCGAAACCGAGAGAAGAATCTGATTTATATCCACTCTATCAAAAACAAGCGGGCTCTGATTCTGAAGTAGATTTCAGATTAAAATGGGATTCAGGTGAAATCGAATTGGGGAATGTTCGGGAATTGCGTGAATTCAGAGAAAAACTTGTTTCATTAAAAAAGTGAAATCAATGTTCATGTGTTAAAAACTAATTCTACTTAAACGCTTGAACACTTTATAACTCGAAGACACAAACACTTTAAAACATGAGCACTCAAAAAAATAATGAAGGTCACCGCCAGCGTCTCCGTGATAAATTTTTGCAAAATGGTTTAGATGGATTTCTCGATTATGAAATTATAGAACTGCTGCTAACCTTGGGTACCCCTCGTTCAGACTGTAAACAATCAGCAAGGGATGCCCTGAAAAAATTCGGATCCTTGAAATCTGTATTGGAAGCTACTCCAGTAGAATTGAAAGAAATTAAAGGCATCGGTGAGAATAATGTTTTCGGACTCAAAATTGCTCAAGCAGTTTCTCGTCGCTATCTTGCAGATAAAATTATAAATAAAGATTTTATACGGTCTGCCGATGAAGTGAAAGATTATCTCCAACATCAGCTCAGGGACAAAACCAAAGAAGTTTTTGTGGCCATTTATCTCAACGGTAGAAACCAAATAATAAAAATGGAAGAATTATTTCAAGGAACCCTTTCAACGTCTGCAGTTTATCCCAGGGAAGTGGTAAAGGGTGCGCTGGAAAATGATGCAGCCGCAATAGTCTTCGTCCATAATCATCCCAGTGGAAATCCCAACCCGAGCCAAGATGATTTATCCATCACCAAAAAATTAAAAGACGCTTTAATGTCGATTGATGTGTCCGTTCATGATCACATTATTATCGCTGGAAATGATTTGTATTCCTTCGCAGACCATGGATTGATTTGAATTCCCAAGTGTGAGGGTGTTTGTATGTACAAGTGTTAATCCAAATATTATATGAAATCATCTCACATTAAAATTGAATAATTTTTTAGGATAAAATAAAATGACAATAAATATGCAAGGGCGCCCTTTTGGCGGTGCAATTATGAACATTGTTAAAGGGGAAAAAATGTATAAAGTTTATCGCATTATTCCTAAAGAATATCCCGGTTACCATTTTGAATATCGTGTTTTAACCAAAGTAAAAAAAGATGGAAATTTAGAAGTGGCAGCTTACAATTATAAGGTCGTTAATGGATTGATAGAAAAAGGGAAGATTATGAGAAGCGAAAATGTACCGAAAAAGGCTATGGATGCTATTGTTAATGGGATATTAAAACAGACTGAAAAAGTTTCCCCATCTTATCTAGATGTTGTTGACTTAACAAAACATAAGACACTTGAAGAACAAATTCAAAAAATGGTAGAATTGGATAATGTGGATACACAATATATTGATTGAATCCATCAAATGCGGATAAATAGTTATGTCTTTAAGTGTTTAAGAAAAATCTGGTCCAACATACAAACACTTGAACACCGTAACACTTAAATACTATGTCACTTTTTAACAGAGCAGAAGTCATTGATTCCAACTTCACACGATTCGTGAAAGAAGGTAATCTCCCCCAATCCAAGTCGAGACTATTTTTATCCCAAACTAATATTCGGTCGTCTGAATTAATCTCAATATTTGAATCGCAAGTCTTAAGTCGACACATAGATCTGAAAGCACGCTTGCTGAAAGATAAAGGGAAATGTTTTTACACGATTGGGAGTTCTGGACATGAAGGAAATGCAGTTTTTGGAAAAGTATTTCCTTATACTGATATGGCATTTCTTCATTATCGTAGTGGCCCTTTTTTTATCGAACGGTCGAAGCAAGTTCCCGGGACTACACCTATTTATGATATGGCATTGTCATTTATGGCATCATCCGATGATCCAATCAGTGGCGGCCGCCACAAAGTATTAGGCAGCAAAAAACTAAACATTCCACCACAAACCAGTACGATTGCTAGCCATTTACCCAAAGCAGTTGGGACTGCATTTTCTGTAGATCGCGCCCGTGACCTAAATATCCACGAAAGAGAATTGGATGGCAATAGTATTGTACTTTGCAGTTTTGGTGATGCTAGCGCCAATCACTCAACAGCCTTAAGTGCCTTTAATACTGCAAGTTGGGTAAATAATGTCGGCGGTCATGTGCCCATTATTTTTATTTGTGAAGATAACGGAACGGGTATATCAGTTCCAACGGACTCCCATTGGATTCAAAACAATTTTTCAAATCGTCCCGGATTGGATTATATTCAAACGGATGGTTTGCATCTCATAGATCTCATCATCAAATCTCGTCGTGCTGAGCATGGTTGCAGGATAAACCGTTCGCCCATTTTTCTCCATATGAAAACGGTGCGACTCATGGGCCATGCAGGTTCTGATGTGGAAGTGGGTTATAAATCAATATCCGAAATTGAAGCGACTGAATTCAATGACCCACTACTTCATTCTGCCCGAATATTAATAGAAAACGGGTGTATGTCTTCGGACGATATTTTGAAACTTTATTCTTCCGCTCGAATCCAAATAGATTCGGTTTTTGAAGCTGCCACACTACGACCCAAATTGGAGACTGCAAAAGGAGTTATGGCATCCATCACCGCCAATAGAGTTTTTAGAATTACGCCAAAAATTCCTTCTGAAAAATCACGAAGGAAATTATTTGGGAAAGAGTTCAGTCGCATAGATCAACCCCAGCATATGGCGAAGCTTATCAATTATGCTTTGTCTGATATTATGTTACGCTATAAAAACACATTATTATTTGGAGAAGATGTGGCGCAAAAGGGTGGTGTATATCATGTGACGGCAGACCTATATAAACAGTATGGAATTCGTCGCATTTTTAATAGTCCACTGGATGAAACTTCTATTATTGGATTCGGAATTGGTTTTGGTCATAATGGATTTGTCCCCATTCCGGAAATTCAATTT
>JABHAX010000202.1 GCA_018674095.1 Fidelibacterota bacterium | reverse complement strand
TTCGTATTGCAATTCGAACACGTCATTATTCCAATCGCACAGAAAAATCATACATCAATTGGATTAAACGGTATATAAAGTTTCATGGAACACGTCATCCATCAGAACTACATGAATCTCATCTTCAACATTATTTGGAGTATCTTGCTGTAAATCGAAACGTAGCCGCATCCACCCAAAACCAAGCATTAAATGCGATTCTATTTTTATATAAGCATGTATTAAAAGCACCGTTAAAAACAGAGCTAAAGATTGTTAGAGCAAAACAGTCTGACCATATTCCAGTCGTTTTTACAAAAAGTGAAATAAAACAAATATTCCTTTATTTATCTGGAATTCACTGGCTTATGTCAAATTTAATTTATGGTGCAGGATTACGATTGTCAGAATGTTTAAGGTTAAGAGTGAAGGATGTTGATCTTGCAACATTTCAAGTTTTTATCAGAGATGGCAAGGGAGAAAAGGATCGGGTAAGTGTTTTTCCTGAAATTTTGGTGGAGAAAATGAAAATATATTTAGAATCGGTGAAACGAATCCATGAACAAGATTTAATAAAAGGGTTAGGCCGCACATATTTACCGTACGGATTAAGTCGGAAATATCCAAATGCGGATAAAGAATTTGTCTGGCAATACGTATTTCCATCTAAAAAGATTTCACCCGATAAGCAAGATGGTATTCTACGGCGATTCCATCAATCGGACACAACCTTGCAACGTGCATTAAAAAAAGCGATAAAATTGTCGGGAATTCATAAGGCAGGGAGTGTTCATACCTTAAGACATTCTTTTGCAACACATTTACTTGAGAATGGTAATGATATAAGAACGGTTCAAGAATTATTAGGACATAAAGATTTAAGAACAACTATGATTTACACTCATGTAATGAATAAAGGTCCGCTCGGTGTAAAAAGTCCATTGGATTCATGAAGAAAATCCTTACTATTATTGGGCCCACTGCCAGTGGGAAAACATCTCTTTCAGTGGAATTAGCAAAAAAACTGGATGGGGAAATAATTGGTCTTGATTCTCGTCAGATTTATGAAGGGATGTCCATAGGAACTGCCCAGCCCACACAAGATGAAATGGAAGGGATTCAACATCATTTGATGGGGTTTCAAGATCCAGCCATTCCAATTTCGGCAGGAATTTATACATCCAAAGTAAAAGAGAAAGTTACGGAGATACAAAAAAACGGGAAAACGCCCATTATTTGTGGGGGTGCCGGTCTTTATTTTCGGGCATTGAAAACAGGCATATTCCAAGGGAGTGTTTCAGATTTACCAATCCGAAATCGTTTAGATCAAGCTTATGAAGATGATCCTGTAGCTCTTTTGGAACGGTTAAAATTTATTGATCCAGAGTATGCTGAAATTGTACACATAAATAATAAAAAACGACTTATGCGTGCGCTTGAGATTTATGAAATAACGGGAAGGTCTCCCAGCGAACATTTTAAGGCACAAAAGGAAAAACCGACCGATTCTTTGAACCTTTATACAATTTTATTGAATTGGAATCGACAAAAAATAATTAATAGAATTGAACGACGGACCGACGAAATGTTGGAAAATGGTTGGATTGAAGAAGTTGAATCGTTATTGATTCAACAGGAAAAGTCGAAATTAACTTATCCTGGTTTAAATTCTATCGGATATCGACAAATCCAAGCCTATTTGAAAAATGAAATGACTCTTGATGAAATGAAAGAAGATATTGTAATCCGAACACGGCAATTTGCAAGACGACAGGTTCAATGGTTCAAAAAAGAGAATATTGATTTAATTATTGAGATGGATAATTTAGATACTGAAAAAATTCCCCAAATTATATTTGATTTAATTCAATCGTAATTACTTAAAAAGCCTGAAAAGTGAAAATTATATCAGTTCATAAAAGTTATTTTCGATCGTAAATTTGTGCACTTCAAACCCCTTTAAATCAGTTCAGAGAGACTGGAAAGGGCAGGGAAAAACCTCCGTGCGAGAAAAAGACCTCTGCCCGGAGGTTTTTTTTTGGAAAAACAGGAGATAAAATGAGCCATAAAATATTAATGGATGCCGGATCTGTTGGGCGATCTGTTACGCGGTTGAGTCATGAAATACTCGAGCGAAACGATAATGCAGATGAAATTGTTCTGATTGGGATTCATAATCGCGGTGTTCCTCTTGCAGGTAGAATTCAAGCAAAAATTAAAAATATTAGTGGTGTAGAACTAAGTTTAGGTTCGTTGGATATTACGTTTCACAGGGATGATTATCGAGAGCGATTGGT
>JABHAX010000201.1 GCA_018674095.1 Fidelibacterota bacterium | reverse complement strand
TTATTATCAAAACTCACATATCCCTGAAGGCCTTCGAAGTTGTCTTTGTAAGAAAATACGTTTCCATCTTCAACAAAAATTTCACCACCAAAATCCATTTCGCCATGACCAATTTGGGATAAACTTAATTCTCCTGTTACATGAGCATCAATTTGAGAATTCTGAAATAAAGCAGACCCTCGAATTGGGATGGAAATTTGGTAAGACATTATCGTTCTAACATCATCAGAAAGGGCTATCCCCATCTCTTCACTTGTAAATTCGTAAAATATATTTGCATCCAAAACCTCAACTGTTCCAGCAATTAAAACGGTATCTCGACCTGTAATGGTCACATCCAAATTACTTTGTCCCGCAATGTCCAAATATAGGGCTTTAAAGGATGTTTCTTTTCCTGTAGCATGGATGCTATATCTCGGTTTGAAAAACTGTGTAAAATCCATGAGTCCCGTAATCGTGGTATTTTGAGTATTCGTGGATTGATATTTTCCATTTGGATGATATAATTGCGCACTCATTTTCTGTATCACTAATTGGTTATGATTCATAAAAGCCGTTCCTTCAACCAACTTAACAGGATCACTAATAAGTAAGGTGTAAACCATACCATCCTTGATTGCAATTTTTCCACTTCGTTGAATCGACTCACTCGGACCTGTTAAGGACAAAGAAATATTAAAATCTCCACGAACTGAATCAAGATCAACAATATAAGGGGATAAAAATGGTAGTGAACTAATTTGTGCGTTTGTATGAAAATCTAAGGAATCACCGTAATAAAACTGTCCCTTATTAACAGAACTTATGTTTAAATCAATTGGAATTGACCCATACGCGGATATTTCACCATCGTGACGAATTGCCTTTGCTGATTCAAGAAAAAGTCGGCGACCATCATATTTACCCTTCCCTACCACATGACCCAAATTAATTAAATCAAATACAGCATCTTGAATATCCATATTATAGCTAAACTGAGTATTATCAGGGAATCCATTTAAATCAAGAGCGCCAGTGACTTCACCGCCCAACGTAAAAAAGTCGGGAATAAATTTGTGAACAAACCCCAAAGATAAATTGGAAAATGTAGACCTTAAAGAGATTGGAGTTCTTCCGATGTGTTTTTTTCCTAAAGGAATAACTCCATTTGCTTGAATTCCCATATGCTCACCTCGTGTCATAGAAATATCATCCATATGTAGCAAGCCTCGTTTATATAAAAATGATAAAGTCATTTCATCAAATGGTTCATCCATATAGGTCCCATTTTTCAATGATAAGTCAGCATCTAAATCCACAGCATCACTTATCCATTGCATCCAAATTTCACCAAATACTATTCCGGACATTTGGAAACGCGGATCATCCAAGAATTGAGTCAAAATTTCTGCGTTGAAATTTGACATTTTAAAATGACCTTCTGGTTGATTTCCACCTGTCACAACACCCTCTAACCTGCCATCATTGATATGGAATTCGAAAGGATTAACAAAAAATGTTGAATCTTTAATAGAAAATGAAAGTGGTTTTGCATTTACTAAATAATGATTCTGATAAGCAATTTGCAAACGATCGATTAAATATTTATTTATGCCATCAAATTTTCCAGATGCTTGAAGAAAGTCTTTTCCTGACTTAAAATGGCAATTCTCAATTGTGACTTGATTATTTTGGATGGTAGCATAAACCGTTCCACTTTCAAATGATTTTTCTCGCCAAGTTCCTTTACCCGCTTTTATATCTATATAGCCCGTCGTTAGCGTATCTTTCACCGTAACTTGAGATTTGAATTCAAGGGAATTCAATAAAAAATCATCCACTTTTATTTTTTGACAAATCAGTTCAGCGCTGGCAGAAGGTGCATTAATATTCCCTTGAACTTTTAAACGGCCAGTAGCTCGGCCAGAAACAAAATCTCCTGGAAGGAATTGATTGATCAATTCAATATCCGCTTGTTCCAAATCCGCAAGAATATTAATCGTTTTATTTTTGAAATTCCCTTCACCGTCGATGGTTAAATAACTATCTCCAATCATTACCGTGACTGGATCTATCGTAGACAAAAGACTATCTTGATACGTCATTTGCCCTTGAACAGATATTTCACCTTCCTTAAATAGTTTCGATTCAATTACTTCAAGTGTGAGATCAATTTGATCGAAGGAACCTTTTTGAGTTAAACTTCCATCGATGATGGCCAATCCGGATAAATTTGTTGGTTCTTGTTTAGTCATCCAACGACTTAAATCCAAATTTGTAAGATTCATATAACTGTTTATTCGCGTTTTATCTTCCCAGATTCCGCTCATATTTAATTGCGATTTTTCACCGACTAATTCAAGTTTTTCTAAAATCCACGCTGTTTTTTCTCGACCTATTTTGAATTTTCCTGTCATGTCTAAGCCCAAATCATTTTCAAGACCCAGCTCCCCAGAAAAATAGTGGAAATCAGATTCAAAATTAAAAGTACCTTCAAATGATGATAATTTAGTTTGAAGAGGAAGTTGGCTAAATAATTCTGGATTTATTTCGATTCCACTCACACGAACATTCCCCGTTAAAAGCGGTTTTTGATCGTCATAAGTCAATTCACCATTTAAAGGCAAATCACCAATCAGCCCTTTGACTTGATTTAGGTAAAAAGATGATCCATCATAACCAACGGCAATGCTTTGTAAATCAATGACATATTTGGGGCTATTGACAAGGGTAACCTTTAATAAATCACAATTCAGTGTTGGATGCATTCCACCTTTAAACTCACCTCCAACTTTCATATCGATAGCATAGGATTGATCGTTCAATTTGGAATTAATTCGTCCTGAAACAAAAAATGATTTTATATGAAAGGGTAAATTGATTGATTTAGTTTTATCAAAATCATTTCCAGATTTTATCCAATTTTGATTTAATTCGGTTGCCATATTTTCTAGGGTTAAAAGATCAAAAGTTATGTCCCCAAATAGTGTAGCTAAATGTGCGAAATTAATAGATGAATTTTCTATGGACACGTGCGGTCCATTCTCTTGATTCAAAATGACATTTTCAAGATGCATAGTCCCAAATAAATATCCGGATGATTTTCCAACTTGTATGGACCACCCCGAAGTCCCAATCTTTTCATTGATCTTTTTTTGGATGAAATCTCCCCAAACAGAAGCTCGAAGAATAATCATCAAAAAGAGAATCAATACAGCACTTGTGCCGAGTATATATTTTTTTCGCTTTTGCATCATAGAAAGGTTACTATGTAACCTTTAAATTAGGAAGGGAGTTCCATATAAAAAAAAAGCCCTTTTACATTAAGCAAAAGGGCTTTAATTCGAATCAATCTAAATGAAAGATTAATCGACAACTTCGAAGTCTGCATCTTCGATTTCGCCTTCTTTCATTTTCTTTTCAGTGGGTTCACCTTCTGGAGCAGCACTTGGTGCGCCTTCTTCTTGCTTGGCGGACTCATACATTTTGGCCGCTACAGTGCTCCATAAAGCATTTAGTTCTTCCATTGCAGGTTTGATATCGTCAACATTGCCACTGTCTTTTGCTTTTTTCAAAGCTTCAACTTTTTCAGTGAGACTCTCTTTTTCAGCATCATCTAATTTATCACCATTCTCTTTTACATTTTTTTCTGTTTCATAAATCAAATGTTCAGCTTGGTTGACTAAATCAATTTTTTCCCTTTGCTTTTTATCTTCACCTTCATGCTTTTTAGCATCATTCACCATTTTATCAATTTCAGTTTCTGACAATCCACTGGAAGCTTCGATACGGATACTTTGTTCTTTTCCAGTTGCTTTATCTTTCGCATTCACATTCAAAATTCCATTTGCATCAATGTCGAAGGTTACTTCAATTTGTGGAATTCCACGAGGAGAAGGCGGAATATCCGCTAAATGAAAACGGCCAATAGTTTTATTATCTAAAGCCATTTCCCGTTCACCCTGTAATACATGAATTTCAACGGTGGTTTGATTATCAGCTGCCGTACTAAAGACTTGTGATTTCTTGGTGGGAATAGTTGTATTTCTATCTATAAGACGAGTAGAAACGCTACCGAGAGTTTCGATACCCAATGAAAGCGGTGTAACATCTAATAACAAAATATCATCAACATCACCGGAAAGTACACCCCCTTGAATGGCTGCACCTAAAGCTACAACTTCATCAGGATTTACACTTTTGTTTGGCTCTTTGCCAAAAATTTCTATTACTTTTTCTTGAATTTTAGGAATCCGAGTCGATCCACCCACAAGAATGACTTCATCAATTTCGCTTGTAGAAAGGCCCGCATCTTTGATGGCTTGAATACAAGGTTGAACTGTCCGTTCAATCAAGTCGCTAACTAAATCTTCAAATTTGGCTTGTGTAAGTGAAAGATTTAAATGTTTAGGTCCAGAAGCATCAGCCGTAACAAATGGCAAATTGATATCTGTTTTCTTCGATGAAGAAAGTTCTTTTTTGGCTGTTTCTGCAGCTTCTTTCAATCGTTGAAGCGCCATAGGATCTTTCCGAAGATCAATTCCGTCAGACTTATTAAACTCATCCGCAATCCAATCAATCACTTTTTGGTCAAAATCATCACCCCCTAAATGGCCATCACCATTTGATGATTTTACTTCAAAAACGCCATCGCCTAATTCTAGGATAGAAACATCAAACGTTCCACCCCCTAAATCGAAAACGGCAATTTTTTCATCTTTCTTTTTATCCAAGCCATAGGCTAAGGATGCAGCGGTGGGTTCGTTAATAATTCTACGAACATTTAATCCGGCGATTTTACCCGCATCTTTAGTAGCTTGACGTTGAGAGTCATTAAAATAGGCTGGAACTGTAATCACAGCATCTGTTACCGTGGTACCTAGGTATTCTTCTGCTTGTTGTTTTAATTTTTGAAGAATCATGGCAGAAATTTCAGGTGGAGTATATTCCTTTCCACCTGTATTCACCACACAAGCCCCTTTTGAATTCTTTTCAACTGCGTAGGGGACTTCTTTCAGTTCAACTCCCACTTCATTAAACATACGTCCCATAAACCGCTTAATTGAAAAAATAGTATTTTCAGGATTAGTAACCGCTTGACGTTTGGCAGCTTGGCCGACTAGACGTTCACCATCTTTTGTAAATCCTACGATTGACGGTGTTGTTCTCCCACCTTCATCATTCGTAATAATTGTGGGTTCACCACCCTCTAAAACAGCAACACATGAATTTGTAGTTCCAAGGTCAATTCCGATAATCTTGCCCATTGTATCTCCTTTTGGTCAAAAAATAAATTAAATAAAAATCTGGTTTATTGACGCAAGGAACGTACCACCCATAGGGGTAATACAATATGGCAGAATCGTTATATTTGTCCACCTATCTGGCGGACTAGATCCTACTTAGACGGTAATTTCAGTGTTTTAGGCTTTGATTTAGGACTTTTTTTAAAATCGAAATGCATTTTATTTTTTACGGCTTTTACTGTAATAGTCATCCCTTTCATAAAAACCTGTTTGAGTAACATTTCAGAAATTGGATCTTCAAGAGATTTTTGTATTTCTCGTCGTAGCATTCGAACACCATATTGTGGATCATATCCATTTTTTGCCAATAGCTTTTTTGCTGTTTTTGACAATTTTAACTTTAATCCAAGTTTGGCTAAATTTTGGAAAAGATCGGACAATTGTAAATCAATAATATCATAAACATTTTCTTTGGTGAGAGAATGAAAAACAACCGATTCATCAATTCGATTTAGGAGTTCCGGTGAAAAGATTGATTGAACATTTTCCAAAACTCTATCTTTCATTTTGTTATAATTTTCATCTGCTTTTTCGCCACCGAAGCCATATCCACTATTTTTTAAATCCTTCGTTCCCATATTTGACGTCATTATTATTATTGAATTTCTGAAATCAACTTTCCGCCCAAGCCCATCTGTTAATACACCTTCATCAAACACTTGAAGTAATACATTGTATAAATCTTGATGCGCTTTTTCAATTTCATCCAACAAAACAACAGAGTATGGATTTCGTCTTACTTTTTCTGTTAGTTCTCCACCCTCTTCATATCCAACATATCCAGGAGGCGCACCAATGAGTCTGGAAATTGTAAAGCGCTCCGCGAATTCTGACATATCAATTTTGACCAAAGCTTGGTTATGAGGAAATAAATATTTTGCCAAAGATTTTGCTAATTCTGTTTTTCCTACGCCAGTTGGACCTAAAAATAAAAATACACCAATCGGTCTATTTGGGTTTTTCAACCCTGTTCTAGCTCGTCGAATTGCGTGCGTTAAACTACCAATTGCATCTTCTTGACCAATAATATAATTACTCAGTTCATGATTCAAATTTAACAATCGCTGACTTTCAGATTCTGCCACCTTCGATAAAGGAATCCCAGTCATCAATGAAACGATATCCGCGATATGTTCAGAATTAATTTCTACAGATATATTATCTTCTTCTGCCTGCCATTCTTTTTGAGCATGAACTAATTGATTATATAATTTACGTTCCTGATCCCTAAGAACAGCCGCATCTTCGAAAAGTTGAATTGAGACTTTTGCTTCCTTCTTTTCTCTTAACTTTTGTAAATCATCTTCAATTTTTAATATGCTGTTTGGCACTTTTAGATTATACATATGAGCTCGAGCACCTGCTTCATCCAAAATATCAATTGCTTTATCTGGTAGGAATTTATCAGAAATATATCGATCTGACAGTTGAACGCATGCTTCAATTGCATTATCTGTATATTGAACCTTATGATGGTCTTGGTATCGCTCCTTCAATCCATGTAAAATATCAATAGATTCGTCAATTGTGGGCGGATTGATTGCAATCTTTTGGAAGCGTCGATCTAAGGCACCATCTTTTTCAATATATTTTCTATATTCATCCAAAGTGGTGGCGCCAATACAATGAATATCTCCACGCGCCAATGAGGGTTTAAACATATTGGATGCATCTAAAGATCCTGAAGCGCCACCCGCACCGACAAGCGTATGGATTTCATCAATGAAAATGATAACATTTTCACTCATTTCTAATTCCATCATTACACTTTTGAGTCGTTCTTCAAATTGACCTCTATATTTTGTCCCAGCCACAATCGCAGCAAGATCTAAAGATAAAATTCGTTGGTTTTGTAAAATACGCGGGACTGTTTTACGGATAATCATTTGGGCCAGACCTTCGATAATAGCAGTCTTCCCCACACCGGGTTCACCAATTAAAACTGGGTTATTTTTCTTGCGCCTTGTTAATATTTGGGCCACACGTTCAATTTCGCCTTCTCGTCCAATAACAGGGTCGAGTTTCCCTTTTCTCGCTAATTCTGTCATATCTCGAGAGAAATGATCCAAAGTCGGTGTTTTACTCTTTGAAGAGTGTTCTGACGACATAGGCGCTTCAATTTTATGTTTTTCTTCAGTCGTTTGAATCAAATCTCCAACCGTTTCATAATCTAAAGAAAATGAAATCAAAATTTCAATCGCAATTCCTTCAGTTTCGCGAAGCATCGCTAACAATAAATGTTCATCATTCGCCATGGTTTCTCCACGAGATGATGCTTCACTAAACGCATTTCTGAGAATTCGTTCGGCTCGTCTCGTTAAAGGCAAATGCCCTAAGGTCATGGTGCCACCAGACGTTTTAATCATATCTTCAATCATGGCCACCATTTCAATAGGATCAATATCATAGACATCCAGAACTTTTTTTCCCAATCCACCTTCTACTTTCAAAAGGCCCAATAATAAATGTTCGGACCCAACATAACTGTGCCCAAGGCGAATCGCTTCTTCCTTTGATAGTTTAATTATTTGTTGAACACGTTTTGAGAAATTTTCTTTCATAATTAATTACACTTTTTCGGTTAAAGATCCATTTTCAAGAGAGAATTGTCGATGCCCAATTGATGCCACATCTGGATTGTGCGTTGTAAGCACAATTGCCTGATGAAAATCTTTATTGATTTCACCTAAAAGGTCAATGAGTTTATTTGCATTTTTTTCATCCAAATTTCCTGTTGGTTCATCCGCTAATACTATTTTGGGACGATTCATTAATGATCGAATTACAGCTACACGAGACCGTTCGCCTCCAGAAAGTTGATTCGGGAAATGATCCATTCTATCCAAAAGTCCCACTTGTTCAAATAATATTTTGGCTCTGTTTTCCATTCCTTTTTCTTGATTTATCCAAGTTGGCATAAGTGCATTCTCAAGTGCTGAAAATTCTGGCAATAAATGATGAAATTGAAAAACAAAACCGATATCCCGATTTCTGAGTAAAGACAACTCATCTTCTTTTAAAGAATGAACGGATTTACCACCTATGGTTATCGTTCCCGAATCGGGTTGATCTAAAGTCCCCAAAATATTTAACGCCGTGGATTTTCCAGAGCCAGATTGCCCCATGATTGTAATGATTTCGCCTTCTACCACATCTAATGAGAAATCTTTGAGAACAGATAAGTTATTTTTCCCGTTGGAAAATGTTTTATAAACCGATTTTGCTTGAAGAATCATTTTGCCCATTGAAGTGCATCCTTAATTTGAGTGTGGGCCAATTTCCATCCTGAAATAATTGATGCCGTTAAAATAAAAAGGAATGAGATGGAAATGACAATGAATAAATCTTTTGGAAAAAGTACCATGGGAAGCGCATCTATAAAATAAATATCTGAAGGAATGGGAATCATCCCAAACTGACTTTGGAACCCAACAAGACCGACTCCAAAAAGGAATCCGTAAAAAACACCTTTCCCCGCTCGTTTTAATCCCAATCGAATCATGATTTTCTGGATGGACATGGTGGAAGCTCCCATAGATTTCAAAATACCGACTTCCTTCATTTTCTGGATTGAGATGAGAGAAAGTGTCGCAGCCAAATTGAAAGCTGCCACCAAAAAAATAAGACTTAATATTACAATGGTTCCAATCCGTTCCATTTTCATGGCATTGACCAAGGAGCGATTCATATCATCCCAAGATTGGATGGAAATAGAATTCCCGAATTTTTTATATAAATCTGATCGAATTTGAGTTAGATCTGATTCTGGAGTCAACCGAAGATCAATTCCATCCAAGCCGGATTTACGTTTGAAAAGTTTTTTCCCATCAGCGAGAGACATAAAAACAAATCGATCATCGTAATCTAAAATTCTTGTAGAAAAAATGCCACTTATTGTCATTCTCATTTTTGGGGGTAACCCAAATCCAAAGGATTGGTCAATGGGGCTATAAACCATGATTTCACCCCCAACATCTTTTCCCAAACGATAGGCTATGTCTTGCCCAATTGCAACTTCACCTTTTTTAGGCGATTCACCTCGAAGCGGCAAATGATAAAAAAAATTCATTTTATCCACATCCACAGCTTTCAAAGAAACAACTCTTTGGGCCTTCCCATCTTCTATAACGCCTCGGCGTTCCATGAAGGGCATGGTGGATTCAATTCCATTTATGCCAGAGATTGAAATATTTCCCATATCACCGGTAAGCCGCAGATCACCTTCAAATCCTTTTAATTTATCATGAACCAAAGATTCAAATCCATTCATAACAGACAAAGATACAATCATGGCAAAACAGCCCACTCCCATGCCAATCATAGAAAATAATCCTGAAAACCATCCTTGCCGTTTTGATGATTCAGAAAATCGATTTGAGACTTTTTTCTCCCAATTCATTCGTATCTCAATACTTCAGCAGGTTTCATTTTTGACACCGATTTTGTGGGCCACCAAGATGCTATCATACAACAAAGAAAAGTAATCATTAAAATGGTTCCAAATACAGGAAAATCAAAAGAAAATGGAATTTGATCCATAAAATAGATTTCAGATGGAATGGTTAGAATTTCGAATTTCAATTGTAAATATATTATTCCAATAGACACTAATCCACCAATCATTCCGCCCATTAATCCAATGAATCCACCTTGAATCATAAATATTTTCTTTAGGGCATGTCTTGGCGTCCCCTGTGCTAACAAAATCCCAATTTGACCTGATTTTTCCAAAATGATCATGGCAATTGCAGCCATAATATTTACAATGCCTACGAGAGCAATGAGCCCAAACATGATATAAGCTGGCCAACGCTGAAGGGCAATCCATTCAAATAACATGGCGTGGCGATTCCGCCATGATTCAAAAAAGTATGGATACGAAATTTGAGCTTGAATCATTGCCACATCTCCGTTCACAATAAATCCTGACACTTTACGTGTTTCAAATCCAAATAGCTTACGCGCATCTGTCAAATGAATATAGGCTAGCGTTTTATCATATTCTTGGAGTCCTGAGTGAAAAATTTCTTTTATAACAAACGGTTTTATTTTTCTGGAAAATGTTAAGGAATGTCCCGAAGAAAAAACCTGGAGAAAAACTTTATCTCCACTTTGGATTTTTAATTCTTGAGCTAATCCATGCCCTAATACAATTTCACCGGGATTTACTTTATTGTGATTTTCTGAAATGGCTTTAGGAAGGTTTTCAATTCCTTCCACCAAAACACCATCTGCGTTAGCGCCAGCACGAACCATACAAACTCCACGGATGAAAGGGGAAAATGATTGGGGATGAGATTGGATGAGAGAATCCAATTTTGGATTCATTCTATCAATTTGATTCCCGAGAATATGCTTAACTCTTCCCTGCCCTTCAAAAGATGATAATTTTTCAGAAATCACCTGCTGAAAACCATGAATGATACTTGCTGTGAGCATCAAGGCAGTAATGCCAATGGAAAGTCCACCAATGGCTAACCAACTAGCAGTGGATGAAAAACTACCTTTATTGGGCGAAAATAAGT
Organism: Fidelibacterota bacterium; assembly: GCA_018674095.1. Classification (GTDB taxonomy): domain Bacteria; phylum Fidelibacterota; class Marinisomatia; order Marinisomatales; family UBA1611. Next base: position 3,087 of record JABHAX010000201.1, on the reverse strand, counting down.
ATCGAAGAGCTAGCCGTAAAGGGAATGAGAATCTATTTCCCATTAAACTTTATCCTTGAGCCCATTTCAGATTAACTTCAAAACCATCTGATTGTAAAAGAAAGTTCAATGATGTTAGTGCAACGGGTTTATTAGTGATAAAGTTTTTCAACAATTGTTGGTCGGTCTTCAAGAATTTTTCTTTATGATTTTCTATCAGGAATTTTCAGGTCTCATAGCAGGGAACAAAATCACATCTTTAATCCAGCGATTCCCGGTAAGTAACATAGTCAAGCGATCAATTCCGATACCCACACCACCGGTTGGCGGCATTCCGCATTCCATAGCTTGAATAAATTGTTCATCCACCGGTTGGGCTTCTTCATCGCCTTTTTCTTTTAGAGCTGCTTGGGCTTCCAATCGTTCTCTTTGATCCACAGGATCATTCAACTCAGAAAATGAATTGGCAAATTCAGATCCGCCAATAAAAAGCTCAAATCGTTCAACCAAATTGGGATCTCCATTCCGATGTGCTTTTGCTAATGGCGAAATCGCCTTGGGATAATCCGTAATAAATGTGGGTTGAATTAAGTTCGGCTCCACCAGTTTACTCATAAGTTCATCCAGCATTTGTCCATAATTCAAGGAATTATCTACAGCAATTTTATTTTCCTTACAAACTATAGAAATTTCTTTGTCCGTCATATTTCCTAGATCGTGGCCAGTTGCTTCTTTTAATAATTCTAATATGGGTTTCCGGATGAATGGTTTTGACAAATCAATATCCATACCGCCCCAATCCACTTGAAGCGCCCCGACCATTTCCGCTGCTTCCCTGAACATTTTTTCGACTAAATCCATGCAATCTTTATAATCGGCATAAGCCCAGTAAAATTCAAGCATGGTAAATTCTGGGTTATGGCTGCGATCCATGCCCTCATTTCGGAAATCTTTGGAGAGTTCATAAACACGATCAATTCCACCTATAATGAGTCGTTTCAAGTATAATTCATCTGCGATTCGAAGATATAAAGTTTGGTCCAATGTATTATGATGTGTGGTAAATGGACGTGCATTAGCACCGCCATATAAGGGTTGAAGCACGGGCGTTTCTACTTCCAAGAATCCAAGATTATCTAAGAAATTTCGGATTGTTTTAATGATGGCTGCTCGTTTGATAAAAGTTTCTTTCACTTCAGGATTTAATATCAAATCTAAATGACGATTCCGATATCGTTGTTCTTTATCTGTAAATGCATCAAAAGTTTCCCCATCTTTTTCTTTTACAACGGGTAAGGGACGAATGCTTTTTGCCAATACAGTTATAGCATCAGCATGAACTGAAATTTCACCAGTTTTGGTGGTAAAAACGTATCCTTCAACGCCAATATAATCACCAATATCCAATAGTTTAAAATGAGAATAGGATTTTTCGCCTACATCGTCTCGTTTAATGAAAAACTGGATTCGACCCTCTGAATCCATTATTTGAGCAAAAGATGCTTTTCCCATTTTCCGGATCGCCATAACTCGTCCGGCAACTTTGACTGTTTTCCCCTCTAATTCATCATAATCTGTTTTTATGGACTCACTTTTATGGGTGGGCTCATATTTGGTTGGATACGGGTTAACGCCATCATCTTTCAGTTTTTTTAATTTTTCAAGTCTAAAGTCAATAATCTGCTGTAAACTTTTATGTTCGTCTGACATTCTTTTTTCCTATATGGCTTCTTTTTTAGTGCCTATTGTGCTTAATAAATATGCTTTAATAAATGAATTCAAATCACCATCCATTACTGCTTGGGTATTTCCATTTTCTTCTTTGGTTCGGTGATCTTTCACCATTTGATACGGATGAAAAACATAGGATCGAATTTGGCTTCCAAATCCAATTTCCATCTTTTGATCTTCTAAGTCTTTATTCTTATCTTTTTCTTTTTCTAACTCAACTTTATAGAGTCGAGCTTTCAGGATTTTCATGGCATGATTTTTATTCTTGTGCTGAGATCGCTCATTTTGGCACTGAGTAACAATTCCAGATGGCAAATGAGTAATTCGAACTGCAGAATCTGTTTTATTTACATGTTGCCCACCTGCACCACTTGCACGATATGTATCGATACGCAAATCAGTTGGATTTATATCAATTTCAATATTTTCTTCCACTGCTGGATAAACAAAAACAGATGCAAAGGATGTATGGCGTCTGCTGGCAGAATCAAAAGGTGAAATCCGCACCATCCGATGGACACCCGCTTCCGCTTTTGCCATGCCAAAGGCGTAATCGCCTTTTAATTCAAAGGTTACATCTTTGATTCCAGCTTCATCCCCTTGCTGTACATCCATTACTTCAATCTTATAATCTTCTTTCTCGGCCCAACGCGTGTACATACGATACAGCATTTGTGCCCAGTCTTGGCTTTCTGTACCGCCAGCTCCAGGATGGATTGCAATAATCGCACCTTGAATATCTTCTGGTTTTCCAAGGATGAGTTTCATTTCAACATCATCAATTATTTTGTGATATTGTTTTAATTCTTTTTGTACTTCACCCAAACCTGCTTCACCCTCATCTGCAAATTCGAATAAGACTTCCATGTCATCATGGCGTCGTGTTAAATCTGACCATAATTCAATTTCTTTTTCTATACGGGAGATTCTTTTTAGGATGGCAGATGCACCTTGAGTGTCATTCCAAAATTCTGGAGCCGCCGATTTGACTCGTAGAGTTTCTAAGGTTTTTGAGCGCGATTCAAGGTCAAAGATACCTCCGCATTTCTTTATCCTTTGATTTAGCTAAAGCGAATTGCTCTTTTAATTCAAATAATTCCATGGGAAAATTTACAGAGAAGAAGTGTCTGTTTTAAAAGGTAAATAAGGGGAAATATCATAATTCAATTTTAAGTGGCTCGAGATATTTTTCGAGCATAAAGGTAAAACCAGGATCTTTTTTTGCAAACACCCACAATCAAGGATGATCGTGGCGCCTAATTTAATCCCCAGATGAAATAAACAGGCGTTCGTTCAAATAGCGGCGTAATTTCATTTCATCCATATCCAAATGGGTAAAGCGACCATTTTCCGCTGTTGAAATGGTTCCCCGTTCTT
>JABHAX010000200.1 GCA_018674095.1 Fidelibacterota bacterium | reverse complement strand
GAAGCCAGCAAAGAAAAAGGATCAGTCGTCCGCAAAGAAGGGAATGTAAAAAAGGCACTGAAATCTTCTAAAAATATTATTGAAGCGATGTATGAATCGCCACTTCAAGCCCATGCCACCATGGAACCCATGAACTGTACCGCATACGTTCAAAAGGATAAATGCGAAGTTTGGGCCGGAACGCAAGATCCCAATGGCGCTCGGAAAATTGCTTCAAAAATAACAGGTTTATCCAAAAAACAAGTTGAAGTGAATGTTACCTTTTTGGGTGGTGGTTTTGGACGTAGAGCTTTTAACGATTATGTAAGTGAAGCGGTCGAGATTTCAAATGAAATGAAAAAACCGGTTAAGATGATTTGGAGCCGCGAAGAAGATATGCAGCACGATTACTATCGGCCATCCAGTGTTCATGTGATGGTTGGTGCATTCGATCAAAACAATAATATAACGACCTTTAAACATCGTATTGTAGCGCCATCAATTTTATTTACACAAATAGTAAAAATGCCATTCCCTCTTAAAGAGAACGCGGATATTATTGCCGTGGAAGGTGCCAAACATTTACCCTACGAAATACCCAATATGCAGGTGGATTATCAAATGACGGAAACACCAATTCCTTTGGGATGGTGGCGGTCAGTGTATAATTCCCAAAATGCATTTGCCACCGAATGTTTCATGGATGAATTAGCGGAAAAAGCAGGAAAAGATCCAGTCCAATTCAGATTGGATTTATTACCAAATTCATCCCGAGATGTAGGTGTGATTAAAATGGTAGTGGAAAAATCCGGGTGGTATGATTTTCAAAATGGTTCCACGTATCAAGGCATTTCTTGTCATAAATCTTTTGGGACTTGGGTGGCACAGGTTGCCCGTGTTTCAATCGAAAATAAAAAAGTAAAAGTTCACGAAGTATTTGCCGCCGTGGATTGCGGTACCGTTATTAATCCTGCCATTGTGAAAGCGCAAATTTCCAGTGCAATCATTTTTGGTTTATCCGCCACACTGAAATCTAAAATCACCATGAAAAATGGGCGCGTAACCCAAAGCAACTTTGATGACTTTGAAGTGCTTCGAATGAATGAAGCACCAAAAATTCATGTTTATTTGGCGGAAAATGACAAAGCACCCAAGGGTGTTGGTGAGCCTGGATTGCCCCCAATCGCCCCGGCGGTTGTTAATGCGGTTTATGCCGCCACGGGAAATCGAGTTCGGAATTTGCCCATTCAATTGGGCTAATATTTTATCAATACAAGTTAGAGTATATTAGTGAAAATGGCATGATTGCCTTAGGAAATCTTTTAGATAATCATGGTTAAATCATGAAGATTGCAGGACTCATTTTAGCCGCGGGAGAATCATCTCGAATGGGACATGAAAATAAATTAATGATGCGATTTCTAGGTAAACCTATGTTGATTCATGTGGTGGATACCGCCCAATCTTCAAATTTATCTCATGTTGGTGTGGTCGTTGGGCAGCAATCTGAAAATATTAAAAAATTAATTTCAAACCAAGATGTTCAATATATAGAAAACGAACAATGGAAAACTGGGATTGCTTCATCCATTGTTGCAGGGGTTGGTCAAATGCACCAAGTTGATGGATATCTCATACTATTGGGAGACATGCCACTCATCACAGCCGAATTGATTAATCTAATTATTGACCATGGATCTTCGGAAAACATTGTCATCCCGGAGAAAAAGGGTCGCCAAGGAAATCCTGTTTTCTTTGGTTCAAAATTCCGAGATGAATTAATGGTATTGTCCGGTGATTTTGGCGCAAAAAAGGTCATCCATGAAAACCCATCGAGTGTAGTTAAAATTGAAATTGAATCCGATGCGATTTTTCAAGATTATGATACACAGGACAGTTTAAAGGCAGGGATCAATGTCACATAAAAATATATTTAAGGTAATGGAAAATCTAAAAAGTGGAAATGTGTCTTTTGCCATTGCCACAATTATTGCGGTGAAAGGGTCCACATCGGCGAAGCCTGGAGACAAAGCGATTTATGATGAAAAAGGGAAACGGATTGTCGGTTATATCGGCGGTGGTTGTGTGGAAAACCGCGTTGGCCAAACGGTTGTAGAATCCTTGGTGGATAATAAAACTAGGATAATTAATGTAAACTTAGACAGTGATGATATGCAATTAGGCATACCATGTGGAGGTATGATGACAGTTTTTGTTGAACCCCAATATCGCTCCCAAACAATATTGATCCGCGGTATGGGACGCGTAGTAGAAGTGTTGGGCGAATTGGCGGCGACCTTGAATTTCAAAGTATTGATTCAAACCCAGGAAGATGAAAAAGATCGGTATGATTCTGCGGATCTTATCTTTACGGATCCATTGGATCTTGATGAAATCGATGAATCGGTGGATTATTTTATTTTGGCCACCCACCATCGGGATGACCATCATCAATCCCTAAGTGCGCTAAATCATGGAATCCCATTTGTGGCGGTAATTGCCAGCCAAAAGAAGGCGGGAATGATTTTAGATTATTTGAAAGAAAATAATGTAGCGGACGAATTTATGGCGAATTTTCATTCCCCGGCCGGGTTGGATCTCAACGCCCAAACGGCTGAAGAAATTGCATTAAGCATCATGTCCGAAATTGTGATGCACCGGAATTCAGGTTCCGGCGAAGCCATGGGAAAATAAGATGATAAAGCCCATTTATTTAGATAACCAGGCAACCACGCCCGTTGATTCAAGAGTAAAAGATGCAATGATTCCTTATTTATCTGATCAATTTGGGAATGCCTCCAGTATTCACCATTCCTTCGGACGGCATGCGAAAGAAGCTGTTGAAAATTCACGTAAAATTTTAGCGAATGAAATTAATGCTCGCCCCAAAGAAATAGTTTTTACAAGTGGAGCCACGGAATCCATCAATCTTGCTATTCGGGGTATTTGTGAACAAAACTCGGGAATAGGTCATATCATTACACAGGCAACAGAGCATAAGGCCGTTTTGGATACATGTGATGCCATGGCAAAAAAGGGCTGGGATATTACTATTTTACCGGTGTACACGGATGGTCGAGTTGATCCGTCCCATGTGAAAAATGCCATTCGAGATAACACAGCTTTAGTTGCTATTATGCATGCCAATAATGAAATTGGGACTATTCAACCTATTGCGGAGATAGGTTCCATTTGTCGAAATTCAAGAGCAACCTTTTTGGTCGACGCATCCCAATCTTATGGAAAACTGCCTATTGATGTTGAAACTATGCAAATCGATTTTTTGGCTGCCACAGCCCACAAAATTTATGGACCAAAAGGGATAGGATTATTATACGTAAAAGGTAAAAGCCCAAAATTGAAAATGACGACGCAAATTACCGGTGGTGGACATGAGTACGGCCTTCGATCTGGCACTCTGCCGGTTCACCAAATTGTTGGATTTGGGAAAGCTATCGAGATTTGTAATACCATGGAAAATGAAAAAATGGCCATTTTACAAAAAATGCTGATTGATGGTATTGTAACAGCGCACCCCGATGTGCAACTTAATGGTAGTCAGGAATATCGATTGGGGAATAATATTAATATTAGTTTTCCGGGATTGGATGCAGAAACACTTATTATCAAAATGAAAGGGATCGCCTGTTCCACTGGTTCTGCATGCAGCACAACTAATTTGGAGCCATCCCATGTATTGAAAGCAATCGCACTAAATAATGAAATAGCACATTCGTCTATTCGGTTTAGCCTTGGACGATTTAATACTAAAGAAGAAATTCTCACGGCGATTGAAGAGATCGGTTGCATTCTTTCTGAAATGAAAGATAAATCGCCGAGAAACCTATTAATTCTGAATTAAATTGATTTGATTAAATAAATCAAAAATATTCTTTTAGCCGAATTACCTACGTCAGCCGATTTGCAGATAGGGTTATAGGCCGGTACGGTTTTCATGGAAACGTCAAGATTTGCTCCCGATCCCCGATATAAAATCGGGGTGACTTGGAATGAGAATGATAGAAAATATAATTACACCCATCCCAATTAATGGTGAGCTGGATCATTCCGCGCCACCCATTATTGACCGCTTCGGTCGATCCTTCAACTATTTACGTTTAGCTCTTAATGAACAATGCAATCTTCGTTGTATCTATTGCATGCCGGAAGAAGGGATTGATTTCCGCAGTGAAGACAAGCTCCTTACTACAGAAGAAATATTCCGACTGATAAAATTAACATCTAAAATGGGTGTCTCCAAAATTCGGTTTACGGGTGGTGAACCTTTATTACGAAAAGATTTGTCTGAATTGGTTCAGTTTGCACACCAGTGCGAAGGAATAGAATCTGTGCATTTAACCACAAATGGTCTTTTACTTTCTAAACGAATTGAAGAATTAGAAAAGTCGGGATTATCAGGAATTAATATCAGCCTTGACACATTAGATACTGATAAATTCAAAAAAATCACACGCCGTGATGGTTTAGATATGGTTTTGAATAGTCTTCAGAAAGCCTTGGCGTCCAACATTCAATCAATCAAATTAAACATTGTAGCAATGCGTGATTTCAATGATGATGAACTCATGGATTTTGTGGAATTAACCAAAGATAATGACATCACCGTTCGCTTTATTGAACTCATGCCATTTGATTCTCACCAGATTTGGAAGACAGGAAAATTTTATGGGGCTGATGATATTGTTGCAGACATAAAAAAACAGGTTGATGCGTTGAAGCCCATTGATGGGTCACGAACAGAACATCATATTTTTCGAGTGAATGATTATAAAGGAAAAGTGGCGGTGATTCCTGCCTATTCACGAAGTTTGTGTGGTGAGTGTAATCGAATCCGAATTACTGCGGATGGAAAATTATTGAACTGTCTATATAGCCAAGATGAGACGAATTTAAGGGATGCGATGCGGACGGGAAAAACTGATATGATAATTAAAGAAATGATTTACGGTACAATGAAGAAAAAATTTAAAGATGGTTGGGAAGCCCAAAAACAAGGAAATGATAATCGAGAATCCATGACACAAATTGGGGGCTAAAAATTAATTTTTTGGGAATTTTGTAAATCTTTGCGGAAAAATTTAAAATACAGAGAAAAATATTATGAATGAATTTTCACATTTAGATAAACATGGAAATGTCAAAATGGTGGATGTGACGGACAAAGTTACCACTGCAAGAATGGCCAAAGCCGAAGGCAAAATTACAATGCTGCCGGAAACAATTTCTGCCATCCAGAACGATGCGCTTCCTAAAGGGAATGTACTCACAACCGCAAAAATTGCGGGGATTCACGCAGCAAAGAAAACAGCCGAAATGATTCCCATGTGCCATCAGTTGAATTTATCATTTGTGGATATTGAATTTAAAATTGAAGGTGATGCTATTTTGATAAAATCCACGGTTAAGACAAAAGAAGCTACCGGTGTGGAAATGGAAGCGTTATCCGCTGTCTCTGGAGCGGCACTCACCATTTATGATATGTGCAAAAGCGTGGATAAATCCATGGTAATTAGCGAAATAAAATTGGTAGAAAAAGTAGGTGGAAAATCAGACCATGCCACGGATTATCGGCCAAAAGTTGGTGTTATTACATTGAGTGATTCCATCGCTTCTGAAAAAGGTGAAGATAAATCGGGTATCATTTTATTGAATGGATTTATTGAAGCGGGGAGTGAAGTAAATCATCATGATTTTTTTTCAGATGGTTCAGATAAACTAGTTCCCACGATTCATGAATGGATTGATAAAGGAGTCGAATTAATCCTGACAACGGGTGGAACAGGGCTTGGCCCCAGAGATTTAACAATCCAAACTGTGGAAGAAATATTTGATTCAAAATTGCCAGGAATTGAACAGGCGCTTCATGCTTACGGTCGGGGAAAAGTAAAAACGGCCATGTTATCACGGTTAACAGCTGGCGTTGTGAATGGTGCAATTATCATATGTTTACCGGGAAGTACTGGTGCGGTAAAAGATGCGTTGAAGGTTTTGATTCCGACGATATTTCATTCGTTTCATATGATGCGTGGAGAAAAACATTAATGATTTTTAACCACGAAGACACAAAGAATAAAATCATATAGAATTTTCTCTTTGTCTCCATGTTTTTGTGGTAAACAAAAGGAGTTAAAATGTTATTAGAACAAGAATTAACTAGAAAAATTATTAAATGCGCAATTGAAGTCCATAAGGCCTTAGGTCCCGGTTTACTTGAATTATCATATGAAAAATGTTTAATGAAAGAATTTGAATTATCGGACGTTTTATTCAAATCCCAAATAGAGTTACCCTTAGAGTATAAAAGAGTTAGAATTGATGCTGGGTATCTAATTGATTTAATTGTAGAGCAAAAAGTGATTATTGAATTAAAAGCAGTAGGGTCACTTATCCCTGTACAAGAAGCGCAATTATTAACTTATATGAAATTGACAGGAATTCGAGTTGGGATGTTAATGAATTTCAATGTTCCTGTTCTAAAAGATGGCATAAAAAGAATGGTGTTATAATTTGTTTTTCTCGGTGTCTCAATGTCTCTGTGGTCATAAATGACTGAATATTTATTACCCATATTATTTCTCTTTGTCGCCTTCATCTACTCTTCGGTAGGATTAGGTGGTGGCTCATCTTATACTGCCATCATGGCGATAATGGGTGTGAGTTATATCATGATTCCCACCACATCATTGACTCTAAATTTGGTCGTAACTTTTATTGGAATGATCAATTTTTGGCGCAATGGATATGGCCGATTAAATTTGGTTGGTCCCTTTCTCATCACATCAATCCCCATGGCATATCTTGGCGGTTCACTTGATATACCGGAATTCATTTTTCAAATTATTCTCATGAGCACATTATTATTGGTGGTGGCACGGATTTATATCATCAATGGATTGACTCTTTCATATCAATTATCGTATACACAAAAATGGGTTATGACCTTTGGGATTGGGGCAGCGCTCGGATTTATTGCAGGAGCAGTGGGAATTGGTGGTGGAATATATCTTGTTCCGCTAATAATTATGTTTGGGCTTGGAACAGAAAAAGAAGCGGCAGCCGCGGGCGCCATGTTCATTTGGGCAAATTCATTGGTTGGGATTATGGCAAGATACCAATCGGGTACCTTTAATTTAGATTTCATGTTACCCTTAATCGGCGCAGTTCTAATTGGCGGATTTGCAGGATCGTATTTTGGTTCAGTGAAGTATAATCCAAAAACGATTCAAAGGATTATGGGCATCATCATATTAATTGCGGTTTCATTTTTATTAAAGGAAATGCTATGATCCCCTTTCAAGAAGCAAAGCTGATTGTTAAAAAACACATATTTTTATTAGGGTCAGAGACGGTTTCCTTAAAGAATAGCGGGGACAGAATTTTGGCAGAAAATATTGTGGCCACATTTCCATCTCCACAATTTGATAATTCAGCCATGGATGGTTTTGCCGTACGCGCTTCTGATACAATAGGAGCAACAAAAGCAATTCCGGTTTCACTAAAAATGGTAAGCGTTAGCGCTGCCGGTACGCCTTCGGATGTTGTAATTGGTCCCGGCGAATGCGCTCAATGTATGACTGGCGCACAAATCCCAATGGGTGCAGATACAATCATAATGGTAGAAGATTCAAGTGGATTTTCTGATGATTATTCTGTCCAAATTATGATTGAAGCTCAACCCGGAAAACATATCAGAAGAATGGGTGAAGAAATATCAGAAGGTGAGATTCTTATTAAGAAAGGCACAAAAATGACACCTAGCGAAATCGGGACTTGTGCCACATTTGGATATGGAAAAGTAACTGTCTCTAAAAAACCGAGAGTTGCCATTTTCGGGACAGGGAATGAATTGATCGAACCAGGGAATCCATTAAAACTAGGACAGATTTACAATTTCAATTTATATGTGTTTGCAGAATTGGTAGAAAAAGCTGGTGGCGAATTGGTCATGCGAAATGTAATCAAAGATGATAAAGAGTCACTTCGAAAATTTTTATCGGAAGCATTAGAATCCTGTGATATGGTAATCTCTTCCGGTGGCGTTTCAATGGGGCGATATGATTATGTCAGAGAAATATTTTTGGAATTGGGTGTAACCGAACATTTTTGGAAAGTAGCCCAAAAACCCGGGAAACCACTCTTTTTTGGAACCGGAAATTCCACCTTGATTTTTGGATTACCGGGAAATCCGGTATCATCTTATATTGGTTTTATGGAATGGGCTTGGCCCGTGCTTGAAACCATGATGGGTAAAGATGAATCGAAAAAAGTAACAGGAATTTTGGAAAGGTCATTCCCACGCGAGAAAATTAAAAAACGTTTTTTATTTGGGAATGCCTGGATTGAAAATGGGAAATTGATATGCAAACCAGCATCCAAAGTTGGCTCTCATATGTTAACATCATCTTTAGCGGCAAATTGTATTTTATCATCTGAACCCGGCGAATCATCATTAAATGCAGGTGAAAAAATCTGTGTGAAATTATTACCGTGGAAATCAATAAAATGATTATAACTCCCAAAGAACTTTATGATCGAATAAACGAATTCAATGTGATCGATGTTCGCCCGGCAACACATAGAGTTGAATTTCCAATGGATGGATTGGAAACCATAGTTTCTGAAAATGGAATTATGCCCAATCTTGTCGGGGAAAAAGTTTTGGTGTGCCAGTTTGGAATTGTGACAGAAAGGATGATTATTGAAAATGATTTAAATGATACATATAGTTTATTGGGTGGTGCACAAGCATGGATTGAATTTCAATCCAAAAAGCTTGATTTAAGTCGATGGTCTCGGCAAACTATTTTGCCGGAAGTCGGAATGGATGGTCAAAAAAAAATATTGAATGCAACTGTAGCTATCGTTGGTATGGGGGGACTGGGATGCCCCGCTGGACAATCGCTTATAACTGCTGGTGTAGGAAAATTGATATTGATAGATGGGGACATTGTAGAACTGTCTAATCTTCATCGCCAGCCTTTGCATGGAGCAGACGATATTGGGAAAAGAAAAGTCATTTCTGCAAAAGAGAGTTTAGAGAAAATTAATTCAGTGACGGCAATTAAAATTGTGGAAGATTATTTGGATGAACAAAATGGATTGGATATTATTCGAAATTGTGATATTGTCATTGATGCCACTGACAATATTGACGCTCGACAATTGATTGACCGATTTTCAAAAGAAACAAATGTGCCAATGATTTATGGCGGATTGTATCGTTGGGAAGGTCAGGTTGCAGTATTAAATGTAGATGGTAGCCCGGGGTATCGTGAACTATTTCCAAACCCACCATCGGGTGGGGACACTTGCGCGGACGCCGGCGTTTTGGGTATGCTCCCGAATATTATTGGCAATATACAAGCATTAGAAGCAGTAAAATTGATTGTGGGAATTGAACCCAATTTGTTGGGGAAATTATTAATCTATGATGGTAAAAATCATCAAACAGAAATTATTGAAATAGGATAGAATGGATAGCCATAAAAAGCACAAAAGTTACAATGGTAAATATATCATTGTGTTTTTGAGCCCTTGTGGCAATTAAATATGAAAATAAAAATTAAATGTTTTTCTCAAGTGAAATATGCTTTAGGGGAAGATGTCTTAGATATGGAATTAGATTCAGGAACAACCACGGTCCAACTAGAAAAAATGGTTCGCGAAAAAGCGAATGGGAAATTGGACGATGTTACTTTACGAATCGCCGTGAATCAGAAATACATGCTAGATGAAGTTGACATAAAAGATGGAGATGAAGTGGCTTTCATTCCACCGGTTCAGGGTGGTTGAAATAGAATAGACACAAAAGGTACAGAAGTCGCAAAATTGTATAAACCTTTCTGCTTTGGGCCTTAGTTGCAATTAAATATGATCAAAATAGAAATAAAAAACGGACATATTACACCTTTCCCATCCGAAGATGATCGAAACCAAGATGGTGCAGAACTCATTTTTAATGGTCGCGTTCGTGCCACAGAACACGGAGAAGAAATTCTTGCTCTTGAGTATGAACAATATGAAGGGATGGTAGAAGCTGAATTGATCAATTTGGCAAATGAAGTTTGTGATAAGTTTCCAATCAACGATTTATTTTGCCAACATAGAATTGGAAAAGTGGAAGTGGGTGAAACCAGTCTCCACATATCTATTTGGTCTAAACATCGCCGGGAAGGGTTAGATGCCATGGATTATTTTATTGTAGAACTCAAAAAGCGGGTCCCGATCTGGAAATGGGCCATATTAAAAGATGGATCAAGGATACCAAGTGAATGTACTCACGTGTAATTTTTACCTCTTAAATTCCGCATCTTTATGCTAGGCTTTTCAAATCAATCCTTAACCAATTTTCTTTTCTGGCTTACCCAGAAAAAATGGTTTCTTATCACCATGGTAATTGGATTAATTCTGTTTTTTCTCCCATCTCCAGCGGGACTAACCCTTACAGGTTACCGAACCATCATAATTGTCATAACTGCATTAATGATGATTATAACTGAGCCGATTCCCCTTCCTGCTATAGCCATGTATATACTCGTTATGGAAGTGTATTTTGGTATCGGATCCGCCAATGAGATTGCTGAATCTTTTATGAATGATGCAGTCTTTTTCATCATGGGCTCACTCATGCTCGCCGTGGCTATTGTGAAACAAGGATGGGATACAAGAATCGCCTTAGGCATTATTAAACTTACAGGAAATAAAACTTCAAATATTGTTTTTGGGTTCACAGCCATTTCCGCGATTTTATCATCATTTATTGGTGAACATACGGTTGCTGCAATAATGCTTCCCATTGCGATGACACTTATCCGTTTTACGTCGAGTGACCCGAACAAAGTTTCCAACCTTTCTGCCGTTCTTTTATTCTCAATCGCCTATGGATGTCTAGTCGGGTCGATTGGTACACCATCAGGCGGTGGAAGAAATGCAATTATGATTAGCTATTTTCGGGATGCAAATCTTTCAATTTCATATATTGATTGGATGATTAAAATTTATCCAATGGTTCTAATTCAAATACCGATTGTGGCATGGATTCTACAAAAAAGTTTTATTCCTGAATATTCTCAATTAGATAGTGGTGTTCGGAAACTGGCTATACAAGTTGCCAAATCTAGAAAAATGACGGGTAGAAATACAGTAGCGGCACTCATTTTCTTTTTGGTTTTTCTTGGGTGGGTTTTCTTTAGTGAATCCATAGGGCTGGGTACCATCGCACTAACAGGCGTTTTGGCCTATATGATTGGAGGATTTGTAAGATGGGAAGATTTAAACAGAAACACACATTGGGGCGTAATTATTCTTTTTGGCGCAACCGTATCACTGGGTGTTAATATTAAAGCAACTGGCGCAGCAAATTGGTTGGCGAATCAAGTTATTAATTTGTTTGGGGAATTAATGGAAACGTTTCCTTTTGTTTCTGATGCTATTGTAGTGCTCATGACAACAACTTTGGCAAATGTACTTTCCAGTTCTGCCACAGTTGCGGTATTAGGTCCTGTAACGCTAAATATAGGGAGCGATCCCATGCACTCAGGGCTAGTTACAGCTATCGCTTCTGCCTTTGGATATTTTACAGCAGTAGCCGCTCCAGCCTGCACAATTGTATATTCCAGTGGAATGGTGAAGGCTGTAGATTTTTTAAAAGTGGGTTGGAAAGTAGGCATTATGTCAATGATATTGCTCGTTATTTATGTCAATACATATTGGCTGTTTATCAACTAAAATGGAATTAAACTTATCGTAATGAAAATTCTAATCGCAGTAAGTAGTAAAGAATACTCTGGACCAACACTTCAAGTCGGAATCAAGGTCGCTAAAGCTTTTAACGCATCAACCACGATTGTAGATGTGGGTGAAAAGATTAGCGAATTTTCAACCAAAGCTGTTGGACTTGCGCGAGAGAGGATGGAATCTTGGGATTTTGACCGTCCTGGAATTGAGGTGTTGGAGTGGGCATTTTCCTATTTAGCAGAAAAGAATTTTATTGAGCCCCAACATATTGAAGCAGGGTTTCCAAAAAATACCTTTGTGGATAGAGATGGACGACGCGGCGAATTATATCTTAAGGGAACTGTTTGCGATAATGTAAATCTTATTTTACGAAATGGAGACATTATTGCAGAACTTCGAGACGAAGTTCAAACAGAAATGTATGATGTAACCATAATTGGCGGAAGTGGAGAACGTCGAATGGCCCATGATATGGTGCAATACATTGACAGTTCTATTTTTATTGTAAAGAATTTTGATCCAAGCCAGGATTATCGAATTTTATTGGCAGTTGATGATTCTCCTGGAACCAGTCGTGCTATAAAATATGGAGCTCGTGTTGCTCAAGCATTTAATATTGGAGTCGATATTTTAACGGTAAGTAAAAACGAAGAATTCAGGGATGGTTATAAGGGTGCTGCCCATCGAGCTGCCAAATTTCTAAGGCGAAGTGGGATTGATGCAAAAAATATTTTTAAAGTCGGAGACCCTTCAGATACCATTGTGGAAATTGCTACAAATAATCATATTATTATAATGGGCGCATCAACTCGTTCTCCACTTAAAAAATTCTTTATCGGCAGTAAACCGTTAGATGTGATGGAAAATTGTAGCTGTCCCATTTTGATTGTTAAATAATTTAAAAGGAGAAATTTATGTTTCAGGATATTGGATTAACAGTTTTAACGAGCCTTGTATTGTTCATGATTTCTGTACCGCCTATTCTATTTCTGTTTTGGTATATTCATGATACTCGTCAAAGTCAGCATTCTATACTAAGGAATTTCCCCTTGTTGGGTCGTATCCGATATTTCTTGGAAATGATGGGGCCAGAACTAAGACAATATATGTTTGATGGAGATACAGAAGCCAAACCATTCAGCCGTTCCGATTTTGCAAATATAGTTATTTCAGGGAAATATATGAAAACGCTAATTGCCTTCGGATCAAAACGTGATTTTACAGAACCGGGTTGGTATCTCCGAAATTCAATGTTTCCAAAATTATCAGAAGAAATGGATATCACATTAGAGCCAAAAATTCAAACAAAACGATATGTGGGCACAGAGGGATTATTCTCTAGAAAAGAACATTTGGAAGATGTGCAGATTTCGCCATGGACACTTACGCCAGAAGATGCTGTTATTATTGGACCCAATTGTCGTGAGCCGTGGCATGTTAGAGGTCCCATTGGAATGAGTGCCATGAGTTTTGGTGCGTTAGGACAGAATGCTATTAGTGCTATGAGTCATGGACTTGGTATGGCAACTGGATCTTGGGTCAATACGGGTGAAGGTGGATTAGCACCCTATCACACAATTGGTGGTGGCGATGTGGTTATGCAGATCGGTCCAGGATTATTTGGCGTTCGTAATGAAGATGGAACTTTTAATTGGGAGAAATTCAAAGAGAAAGCAACGAATCCGCATGTAAAATGTTTTGAGCTCAAGATGGCGCAAGGTGCAAAGATTCGTGGTGGTCATGTAGAGGGAAGTAAAGTAAATGAAGAAATTGCAGCCATCCGTGGTGTAACTCCTTGGAAAAATATTGATTCACCCAATCGACATAAAAGTTTCATCGATTTCCCTACTCTTTTTGATTTTTTAGATAAAATGAGAGAAGATGGTGGAAAACCGGTTGGAATTAAAATTGTAATGGGTGGCCCAGATTCTGCTAATGAATTGGCAAGCTTTATGGCTGAAACTGGGCGTGGTCCAGATTTTATTACTGTGGATGGTGGTGAGGGTGGTTCAGGCGCAACGTATAAAGAAATGGCTGATACCATGGGACTTCCAATCCAATCTGGTTTGATATATGCTGACGATGCACTAAGAAAGTTTGGGGTACGTGATCGTGTTAAAATCTTCGCCAGTGGAAAATTATTTAGTCCAGACAAAATTGCCATTGCCATGTCAATGGGCGCAGATTTGGTGAACATTGCCAGAGGAATGATGATTTCTGTAGGATGTATTGGTGCTGAAAAATGTCATACAAATAAATGTCCTGTAGGTGTAGCAACGACTGACCCTGAACACCAAAAAGCTTTAGTTATCGATGAGAAAAAATGGCGTGTTTTGAATTATGTAATTACAATGCGAACCGGCCTTAATTCATTGGCCGCTGCTGCCGGATTAGAAAATTATTCTCAATTTGAACGAAATCATGTGGTATATCGAAATCAGTATGGACAAGTAACATCCTTGGAAAAATTGTTTCCATATCCAGGTACATAAAACTCATCTCTTTAAATTGCCCTCTATTCATACTTCATCTAAATTCACAGTCTTGAATTTGGAAAAACACCAAGGATATAAGGAAAATAAAAATGGAAGCATTACACCCGATATTTAAATGGTTGCACATCATAGCTGGCGTACTTTGGATTGGCCTGCTTTACTTTTTTAACTGGATTAATGGTCATGTTGTGGCCACCATGGATGGGGATACAAAACAAAAAGTCGTTCCTGAGATCATGCCACGAACACTTTACTTTTTTCGTTGGGGCGCAGCTTGGACGTGGGTAACGGGGGTTGTACTCCTTTATGTTATCTTTTGGGATGGAGCCCTCATGATGGGTGAATCTGCCGGCAATAACATGTTTGAGGTCGGAACAGACGTAACTGGCCTTGCCCATGGCATGTTATTGCTTACTTTTGTTGCCGTATTTGCTTACGATTATTTATACAGCAGTGGATTAATCAAAGATGTACGAGTCATCACGGTTGTGAGTTTTTTACTGATTGCTGGTGTTGTTTACCTTATGAAGTTTTATGCAGGATTCAGTTATCGTGCTTTCAATATTCATATTGGCGCGCTCTTAGGAACCAATATGGCTTTCAATGTTTGGTACCGGATTTGGCCTGCACAACAAAGAATTATTACAGCCATTAAAAATGGCGTAGCACCTGATCCTGCTGATGCCGGAATGGCTGGGCTTCGTTCCAAGCATAATACTTATATGAGTTTTCCTCTTATTTGGACAATGATTAATGAACACACAACAGTTTTCGCTGGTGGAAATTTTGGTGTTACAGATTCTACCAATTGGTTGGTCTTAATGATCATGTTTGCTTTGGGATGGCATATTGTTTGGCAAATCTATAAAAAAGCAGGAACTATTAAAGGTTTTTAGTTAACCCCTTTTCATACCAAAAAGGGAAAACCCTCCACATGTTTGTGGAGGGTTTTTTGTTTATAAAACGAGTGTATTCAGATTGTAATTTTAAAACAAATCAACCTCAGTAATTCAGCCGCTAAGATCGCGAAGTTTCACGAAGGGGAAATATAAATTATTTACTATTAAACCGGCAATTTAGAGTTGTAAAAAAAATAAAGAATTATGGAGTCCATCCGCCAGCCGCAGGAACAGCATTGGGAATGACTGTTACAGGATATTCTCAAGATTCAGCAATTGCCATCATTATCTCCGTTATTTTATTGACGTTAATCAGCCATTTTGCGAAGCCATTTTTTCGGGCTCTTGTTTGAAACGATCTTCCGCAATTGGCTTGCTGATCCTGACAGGTATTCTCTGGAGCACAGGCGGGTTTATGGTTAAAATGATTCCATGGCCTCCTTTGGTGATTGCCGGTATTCGGAGTGGCATTACCGCAATCGTAATATATTTATATGATAAACCGGAACGATTAAGATTTGGGAAATACACAGTTGGCGGTGCTGTCTGCTATACAGTCATGGTTATATTCTATGTATTGGCGAATAAAATGACCACAGCAGGAAATGCTATTTTAATTCAATATACAGCACCGGTTTATGTTGCTATTTTTGGTCTTTCTTTCTTAGGCGAAAAGTCAAGCAAGAAAGATTGGATGACTATAGTTCTCATGCTTGTTGGGTTGGGTCTTTTCTTTTTTGAAGGATTATCCTTCACCAGTTTTTGGGGAAATATTGCAGCCTTAATTGCCGGGTTCGGATTTGCAGGAACTACACTTTTTATGCGGAAACAAAAAAATGGACGACCCATAGATTCTGTATTGTTGGGCAATATTTTAACATTTTTGATTTGTGTTCCCTTTTTGTTTCAAGATGTTACTTTCGAAATGGGGCCATGGATCAGGGTCACCTATCTTGGTGTAATTCAACTGGGCTTAGCTTATATATTATACAGTACTGCCATTAAGCACGTTTCTGCATTAGATTCCATTATCTACCCAGTGATAGAACCTGTTTTTAACCCGATTCTTGCATTTTTATTTTTAGGCGAACTGATGAGTGGGAATGCACAATTTGGCGGAGCATTGGTCTTGGCGGGTGTTTTGGGGCGAGGTTTAATTCAGGCAGCTCAGAATAAGAAAATAAGGAAGAATCAATGAGTGAAAGACGAAATAATTTTGAACGATGGCTCGATAAACATAATCATACCATGGAATTAATTCGGACATTGATTGCCATAATGGTATTAGTGCTTCAGATATATATATTAATTAAAATATCATCTTAAAAAAAATCCCCCGGCATAATACAGGGGGATTTTAGTTTTTTTAGGGGTGTGATTTATAAATCGCAACTCATGTCATTTCCACAACACATGGGTGATTTAATTTTTCCACACCCACTTGGGCATTTAGCAATTGCTACTTTTGTACCGTCATCTTTCGTAATATGATCATGTTTTAATGATTCACCGCATTTTGCACATTTCATATCTGCGACACCCATGCCGCAATGTTCACATTGATATTTTGCCATTATTATTTCCTTCACTAAATAGTTAGTAATTATCTCATAAAATTTACGACTGAATTTTATGAATTCAGGAAATAAATAAACAATAATAGGAATTATTACTATTTATGATTAATCTTAACTATGCGATATAGTCATAAAAGAGAAGCTATACAAGAAATCGTATATGGTACAAATTCTCATCCAACCGCTGATTGGGTTTTTCAAAAGGCGAAGGTAAAAATCCCTAACATTAGTTTAGGTACAGTTTATCGAAATTTGAAACAATTGGATGATGCACAATTAATTAATACCATATATGATGGAAATATTGCACGCTACGATTGGAATAGAGAACCACATGATCATCTGAAATGCAAAATTTGTGGTGATCTGATTGATGTGCAATTATTTGATGATCAAATTCGTAAGACTGTAAAGAAGCTGTATAAGTTTGAACCCGATGATGTTGTAATGACGATTATCGGTACATGTCATAAACATAATAAATAAAGGAGAATATAATGGGATTAGAAGGAACAAAAACACACGAAAACCTGAAAGCGGCATTTGCTGGTGAATCTCAGGCCAATCGTCGTTATTTGTATTTTGCGCGGCAAGCAGATATTGAAGGATATCCGGAAGCTGCAGGTGTTTTTAAAAATACAGCTGATGGTGAAACTGGGCATGCCTTTGGGCACTTAGAGTTTTTATCAGAAGTAGGTGACCCCGCAACGGGAAAACCAATTGGTTCTACAGATATAAACTTAGAAGCAGCAGTAGCTGGCGAAACATATGAGTATACAGAAATGTATCCTGGTTTTGCTGCAACAGCACGTGAAGAAGGCCATGATGAAATTGCAGAATGGTTTGAAACACTTGCTCGAGCTGAAAAATCTCATGCGGGTAAATTTCAGCAAACACTCGATTCTTTATAAATCAGTTGATTGATTATCGGGTTCTTTTGTTGAACCCGATAATCGGCTTAATCTTTAATACTTAAGAGTAACTTTAATTGCTCAATCATTCCGATACACAAAATACTATTTATGATATTACCAATCCTACTTACTGGGATAAAGGATCTTTGTATCAAGAAATGGACCGTATTTATGATGTATGTATTGGGTGCCGACTTTGTTTCAATCTATGTCCATCTTTTCCATCTTTATTCAATTCTATTGATAGTGCGGGTGAACAAAAACGTGAAATTGCAGTGGCGGAAGGCCGGGTGGGGAAAACAATTGACCGAAGTGATTATTTAGATCTCCCAGAAGGTGAACATGCATCGAATGCTAGTATAGAAGTTGAGTTTCGCGGTGAAGTATCCGACTTAATTGAAGAAGAACGATGGGAGGTCGTTGACCTATGCTATCAGTGCAAATTATGTGATCCCATATGCCCTTACACGCCAGGGAAGGATCATGAATTTCAACTAGATTTTCCAAAGTTAATGACCCGGGCTCAAGCTATTCGAACAAAAGAGCGGGGAGTTAGTACTAATGATAAATTTTTATCCAATACCGATTTTACGGGGAAAATTGGATCTATTTTTGGTCCCATATTAAACATTTTTAATCGCATTAGTTTTATCCGATATATGATGGAAAAAACCATCGGTATTCATCGGAAACGAATTTTACCAAAATTCCAAACCAACACGTTTGAAAAATGGTTTAAATCTCATCAGTCAAATATTTCTGACCCGATAGATAAAGTAGTCATTTTTGGTACGTGTTTTACCAATGCCCATGATGTAAGCCTTGGTAAGAGTGCCGTAGAAATATTAGAGTATAATGGTGTTGAATGTATTTATCCAAATCAACAGTGTTGCGGCGCTCCGTATTTAAGTCCAGGCGATTTTGAAGGATTTAAAAAACAAGCGAATCCCAATGTGGATGAATTGAGTAAATGGGTGAAAGATGGATACAAGATAGTGGTTACGGGACCACCTACATGTAGTTTAACCTTGAAAAAAGAATATCCGGATTATTTGGAAATGAATGAAAAAATTAAATTAATATCAGAAAATACATTTGATATTTCAGAATACCTGATTTATCTCCATAAACAAGGGAAACTCAATACAAATTTCAAAAATGAAATCGGTACAGTGAATTATCATGTGAGTTGTCATTTGAAGGCACAGCAAATGGGATTTAAGGGACGAGATATTTTAAAATTAATTCCAAATACAAAAGTAAATCTTATAAATCGATGTTCCGGCATGGATGGTGGTTGGGGAATGAAAACTGAAAATTTTGAACCATCAATGAAGGTGGCAGAACGTTGCGTTAATGATATCAATAAGCGGGATGCAGACATTGTTTGTTCTGACTGTAGTTTGGCAAGTCAGCAATTAACCCAAGCGAGTGAAGGGGATGTGGCACCGAGCCATCCCATTTTAGAATTATATAAAGCGTACGGCTTTAGTTAAAATTAAGGAAAAAAATGAAACCAATTGTATTATCAGATTTAATGAATATTATAGAATATGAAAAAGTTCGAAATGATTATCGCAGTGAATTGATGGATTATAAAAAGAAGCGTCGTATTTCCCTGGGACCCAATATTACCATCACGTTTGAAAATCGGAAAACAATGAAATTCCAAATTCAAGAAATGATGCGTGCTGAACGTATGGTGCACGATAATCAAATCCAAGAAGAGATAGATGTGTACAATTCGTTGCTCCCTTTGGTAAATGGACTGAGTGCAACTCTATTTATTGAAGTGACTGATGAAGTTCAAATTCGACCGGTGTTGAGTCAGTTTATAGGACTTACAGAAGGTAAAGCGGTTTATTTTGAAATTGAAAACCAAAAAGTTTATGCTGAATTTGAGATTGGTAGAGAAGAATCGAATAAAATTAGCTCAGTTCACTATATTCAATTCAATTTTAATGCTACTGCAAAAGCCGCCTTTTTAGAGAATCTCGAATCAGTTAAGCTCATTATTAATTATAAAAATTATAACTATTCAGAAACAATTAATGAAGGAATGCATAAATCTTGGTCAGAAGATTTACTTTCTTCCTAATCTTTCTATTTACATTTTATTAATAAATTTTTGCTCATAACCTGATTAGAGATTCTTTGAGTTTAATCGGGGTTTATATATGTGGACTTAGGTTAGTCTCATAACCCGATGGGTGGGTAATTATATTCTATGCCAAAAAGCCAGAAATAATTCTTTTAATAAATTCATTTTTGACATTGATGCATCTAATTATTTTTGGAATAAAAATTGCTTACATTGAACAAATTAAAAAATAATCTAACTGATATAGGAT
>JABHAX010000199.1 GCA_018674095.1 Fidelibacterota bacterium | reverse complement strand
GAACATGGGCTTGAAGCATTAGAAGAGTTTAGAGAAGCGAAACATATTTTTATTGATTATGATCATTCCAACAAGGATTGGTGGTATGGAAACGAGGAGTAAACTTAATCTTCGCCAATATCCTCGTTCCAAATATCTGGATTTTCCTGAATGTATTTTGCAAGCATGGAGATACACTCTTCAGAATGGAAGTCAATTATTTCAACGCCAGACTCTTTTAACCAGTCGAGATTGCCCGAAAAATTAACCGACTCCCCCACAATGACTGTCTTTATGTTGAACTGCCGAATCAATCCGCTGCAGTACCAGCAGGGTGCCAGAGTTGTAACCATAATTGTATTGGCATAGGATCGTTGTCGGCCCGCATTCCGGAACGCATCTGTTTCTCCATGAAGAGATGGATCATTATTCTGGATACGCCTGTTTCGGCCTTTTCCCAGTAAAGTCCCATTCTCCAGAAAAAGAGCAGCGCCAATGGGAATTCCTCCCTCATCCAATCCATCCTGAGCTTCTTGGATGGCAATATCTAGCATTTGTTTGTAAGGAGAAAATTTTGCTGATTTCATTTCGTTTATATGTTTAACTTTCTACTTAAAATACAGAGAATGGATTCAATTCAAAACAACAGAATAGGACACAGCATTCAAACTAATTCTTCTCGTAAAAAAAATGAATAGAAGGTTTATATGAAAGAGAATCAAACTTTATTGCTATACAATATTGATGATATCCCCCCTTTAAGTGAAACACTTGTTTTAGGGTTCCAACATTATTTAACTATGTTTGGTTCAACAGTTGCCATTCCTTTGTTATTGGCACCTGTACTTGGTATGACCGATCCAGTCCAAAAAGGATGGCTCATAGCCACTATGTTTTTTGTCAGTGGAATTACAACGCTTCTGCAAAGCACATTTGGAAATCGCCTTCCAATTGTACAGGGCGGAACATTTTCATTTTTAGCACCTACATTTGCTATTTGTGGCATGGCTGCACTGGCAAATAATGGGTGGGAAGTTCGTATGCAGCATGTTCAAGGCGCTATTATTGCAGGATCCCTAGTTGAAATATTTGTTGGCGCGAGCGGTATGGTTGGTCGAATGTTAAAATATATTGGCCCTATAACTATTGCGCCTACCATAGCATTAATTGGTTTATCATTATTCAAGTTTGGCGCACCCGAAGCGGGGAGGTATTGGCCCATAGGCGGTTTAACAATTTTTTTGATAATTCTTTTTAGTCAATATTTACGAAGCAAACATCGGACATTTGAATTATATCCAATTTTGTTAGCAATTGTTACCGCTTGGAGTGTTTCAGCGCTTTTTACATTTTTAGGGTATTTTCCAGAAGGGCACCCTGCACATACAAGTTTAGTAAATCTCAAAAATGCATCCTGGTTTCGTATTCCTTATCCATTTCAATGGGGATACCCACAATTTGGAACCGCGGCAATTGTTGGAATGGTGGCGGGTTATATCGCTTCCATGGTGGAATCTATTGGTGATTATTATGCTTGCGCCCGACTTTCCGGAGCGCCCGTTCCTGATAAGAAAATAATAAATAGGGGCATCACATTTGAAGGAATTGGGTGCTTAATAGCCGGGATTTTTGGCACGGGAAACGGGACAACATCTTATAGTGAAAATATTGGTGCTATTGGGCTGACTCGTGTTGGTTCACGTCGCGTTGTTCAAGCTGGGGCCGTTATTATGATACTATTGGGAACTGTTTCTAAATTTGGTGCATTGTTTACAACAATTCCCCAACCCATTGTAGGTGGAATGTACTGTGCCATGTTTGGAATGATTACAGCCGTTGGATTATCCAACCTTCAATTTATTGATCTGAACTCCGCTCGAAATTTATTTATTCTTGGATTTGCATTTTTTATGGGTTTATCTATCCCAGAATATTTTAGTCAAAACCCTATTCAATTAGAACCAATTTGGTTGGCAAATATTTTGAATACTTTAGGAAGTACCGGGATGGCTGTGGGTGCATTTTCAGCATTAATTTTAGATAATACTATTCCAGGGACAGACGAAGAAAGAGGATTGAATGCTTGGGGAAATAATGGTTAAAAATATTAAAGATTTGAATTCAAGGAAATAAACGATGTCTGTATTAATCAAAAATGGTCGTGTCATCACAGCAGTTGATGACTATTTGGCTGACATATTTATTAAAAATGAAACAGTAACCCTTATAGGGGATAAACTCGAAATAGAAGCAGACGAAGTCATTGATGCTTCTGGGAAATACTTATTCCCTGGTGGATTAGATCCACATACCCATTTAGATATGCCATTTGGGGGCACCACATCTGCAGACGATTTTGAAACTGGAACTCTTGCTGCAGCCCATGGTGGAACAACAACCCTTATTGATTTTGCCATTCAATCCAAAGGGCATTCAACGCTGGAAGCATTAGATACATGGCATGCGAAAGCAGATGGAAAAACAGCCATCGATTATGGGTTTCATATGATTGTGACCGATCTAGAAGATAATCGTGTCCATGAAATGAAAATGTTGGCGGATGCTGGCGTGACTTCTTACAAACTATTTATGGCTTACCCTGGCGTTTTATATGTAGATGATGGAACCATTTATCGAGCGATGAAAAAAGCCGGAGAAGACGGCACTGTCGTCTGCATGCATGCAGAAAACGGTATTGTGATAGATGAAATTGTAAAGCAAGCAGTAGCCGATGGAAAAACTAAACCAAAGTATCATGCGATTACCCGTCCAACTCGAATGGAAGCTGAAGGTGTGCATCGCGCCATATCTATTGCAGAAGTTGCACATGTTCCAATCTACATTGTACATCTGTCGTCATCGGATGCTTTAGAGCAAGTTATGCTGGCTCGTAATCGTGGTGTTCACGCTTTTGCGGAAACATGTCCACAGTATCTATTTTTAGATGATTCTTATTATAATCAAGAAGGGTTTGAAGGGGCAAAATATGTAATGACACCTGCTCTTCGAGAAAAATGGAATCAGGATGAATTATGGAAAGGGTTGAAATTTGGTGACCTTCAATCCATTGCTACGGATCATTGCCCTTTTTGTTTTAAGGACCAAAAAGTATTGGGGATTGATGATTTTTCAAAGATTCCAAATGGTGCGCCCGGTGTGGAAAATCGTATGAGTCTTGTATTTAATGGTGGGGTTAAAACAGGGCGGATTTCCTTAAATAAATTTGTGGAATTAACATCCACAGCGGCCGCAAAAACATTTGGACTTTTTCCTAAAAAAGGGACTATCGCTGTGGGGAGTGATGCGGATATTGTTGTCTTTGATCCGAATAGAACAGAAACAATTAGCGTGAATAATGCTTGCACACACCATATGAATGTAGATTATAATTCCTATGAAGGGTTTGAAGTAACAGGGTTTACAGAAACGGTTCTATCCCGCGGTAAAATAATCATTAATAATTGTGAGTACGTAGGTAAAAAAGGTGATGGACATTTTTTAAAACGCGGCCTTTATGGCGGAATGAAATAATAAAATTTTAAAGGAGATTACGAATGGCACGAAATATTAAATCTGGATTAATTCAGATGAGTCTTCCAATGACGGAAGGAGAAGGAACCATCGCAGAAATCATGGATGCAATGGTTCAAAAACATATTCCATTCATTGAAGATGCGGGTAAACAAGGTGTCCAAATTTTATGTTTACAAGAAATATTTAATACACCTTACTTTTGTCCAGGGCAAGATAACGCATGGTATGCTTCTGCAGAATCAGTTCCAGGTCCAACGACTGAACTAATGCAGGATTACGCAAAAAAATATAATATGGTTATCATTGTCCCTATTTATGAAAAAGAGCAAGCAGGTGTGTTGTATAATACAGCGGCAGTTATTGACGCAGATGGAAAATATTTAGGAAAATATAGAAAAAACCATATTCCACATACATCAGGATTTTGGGAAAAATATTTTTTTAAACCGGGAAATTTGGGTTATCCTGTCTTTGAGACTAAATACGCTAAAGTGGGTGTGTACATTTGTTATGACCGCCACTTTCCGGATGGAGCAAGATGCTTGGGATTGAACGGCGCCGAAATTGTTTACAATCCTTCTGCAACTGTGGCAGGATTGAGTGAGTATTTATGGAAATTAGAACAGCCGGCTCATGCAGCAGCCAATGGATATTTTATGGGTTGCATCAACCGGGTTGGAACAGAAAAACCTTGGAACTTGGGTGAATTTTACGGCACATCGTATTTTGTGAATCCACGAGGGCAGATTATATCAGAAGCATCAAGAGACCAAGATGAATTGTTAGTTGCAGAATTTGATCTTGATTTGATTGATGAAGTACGTTCAACTTGGCAATTTTTTCGTGACCGACGTCCGGAGACTTATGATAAATTGGTTGAGCTTTAAAACAAATTAATATAAAGAGAAATTTATGGCAGATTTAAGCATAGAAGTAAACGGCATTAAGTTTCCCAACCCATTTGTGATTGGATCGGGACCACCCAGCACAAATTCAAAAACCATTATAAAAGCGTTTGATAATGGCTGGGGTGGGGTCTCTGCAAAAACGGTTAGTTTAACGGAAACGCCAGTAATAAATGTTGCCCCACGATATGGAAAATTGAAAACCCCAAGTGGTGAAATTATTGGTTTTGAAAATTTAGAATTAATTTCAGATCGAACACTAGAAGTATGGCTGGATGAATTCAAGGCAATAAAAGATGCCCATCCTGACAAAGTTTTAATATCTTCGATCATGGAGAAATACAATAAGGATTCATGGCAGGAATTAACAGGTAAAATAGCAGAAACCGGAGTCGATATGTTTGAGTTGAATTTCTCTTGCCCTCATGGACATCCTGAAGAAGGTATGGGTGCAGCTATGGGACAGAACCCGGATATGGCGAGAGAGGTAACGGGTTGGGTTGCCGAAGTAACTGACTTGCCAATATGGGCCAAAATGACACCGGATATTTTAGATATCACAGAACCGGCTAAAGCTGCGATGGAAGGAGGTGCAAGTGGCGTTTCAGCAATCAATACTATTCCATCCATTTTGAATATTGATCTTGAAACACTGGCGCCAATGCCCACTGTAGAAGGGCATTCAACGCCTGGTGGATATTCTTATTATGCTGTGAAGCCTATCGCATTACGCATGGTTTCACAAATAGGAATTGGGGTCCCAGATGCAGAAATATCAGGTATTGGTGGTGTTATAAGCAGTCGTGAAGCAATTGAATTTATCCTGATGGGAAGTTCTACAGTTCAGGTATGTACGGGTGTCATGTTGCAAGGGTATGAAATGGTTGAAGAAATGTGTCAGGGTTTATCAAACTTCATGGATAAACATGGTTTCAAAACTGTCCGAGAGTTTGTAGGTCATTCGTTACAATTTCTTACAACGCACCATGATTTGGCAGACAAGCGAATCGCAAAAAAAGCGAATGCATTGGGTGCGAATCGTGATAATAATTGGACGGGTGATATCAAGAAGGAAACTGACGAATTAGTCAGTAAATAAGTTTTGGTTTGAAAATTTTTGGTTTCGAAACTATTAGATGAAAAAAATATATTTTATTTAAAAAAGGAAATTATGTCAAAAAATCTTGAACATCTCTGGATGCCATTCTCTGCAAATCGCGGATTTAAAGCTGCACCACGATTAATGAATGAAGCAAAGGGGATGTATTACAAAAAACTTGATGGTACTAAAGTATTGGATGCAACTGCCGGTTTGTGGTGTTGTAATGCAGGTCATGGCCATAAAAGAATCGTTGAAGCTATTCAGGATCAAGCTGCGAAAATGGATTTTGCACCCTCATTCCAAATGGGGCATCCTTTGGCATTTGAAGCTGCCGAAAAATTATTATCTATCGCGCCGTCCGACAATTTTCAATATGCCTTTTTTACAAATTCTGGATCTGAAGCGGTTGATACTGCATTGAAAATTGCTTTAGGATATCAGCAACATCGAGGAAAAACAGATAAAACCATTTTGGTGGGTCGAGAAAGAGCTTATCATGGTGTTGGATTTGGGGGGATTTCCGTTGGGGGTTTGCCGGGGAATAAAAAGCATTTTTCACTTTTAGAAAATGTGGATCATATTTGCGCCACTCACAATCTGGAGAAAAATGCTTTTAGCAAAGGTCAACCCGAATGGGGAAAAGAATTAGCGAATGATTTATTACGGGTAATTGAAAAACATGGTGCAGACAAAATTGCCGCTTTTATTACTGAACCTTTAGCTGGGTCAACCGGTGTTTTAATTCCACCAAAAGGGTATTTGGAACGTATCAGAGAAATTTGTACTGAACATGACATTCTCTTAATCTTTGATGAAGTTATTACAGGTTTTGGTCGCTTGGGCGCACCTTTTGCTGCACAATATTTTAATGTTGAACCAGATTTAATAACGTGCGCAAAAGGATTGACAAGTGGTACAGTTCCCATGGGTGCTGTTATGGTAAAGAAAGAAATTTATGATGCGTTTCAAGATAGAGGCCCAATGGTCATTGACTTATTTCATGGATACACTTATTCAGCTCATCCTTTGGCGGCGGCGGCTCTGATTGCGACTCTGGATGTTTATCAAGAAGATGAATTATTTAAACATGCGAAAGAAATGTCATCCTATTGGGAAGATGCGCTTCATTCCTTAAGGGATACAAAGCATGTGATTGATGTTCGGAATCTCGGTTTAGTTGCCGGTGTTGAGATGGAAACTCGAGATGGCAAACCGGG
>JABHAX010000198.1 GCA_018674095.1 Fidelibacterota bacterium | reverse complement strand
CCGGTTTGGCATGAGCGGCAAAATAATGAGAATGATGGCCATGAATTTCAGCGTATCCGTTATTTCTACACGCCGCATCCTGTCAAGGATATTGTGGGTATAATGCTTGGCACTCAGTAAAGTAGTCACAATAAGGCCCAGAACCCCTGCTGCCTCCATGTTGGTATGACAAAGCATTCCCAGCCCGCACGTAGAAATGGCTGCAACTTCAGTGGTAATGCCTAAACTCAGATTGTCGGAGCGATTATATCTTACGATTATCAGCAGCGCTAAACTGGCCAGTGCCAAGGGTGCGACCAAGGGGTACTGATCACTTAATAAAGCAGCGCAGTAGCCCGTAAGTGAAAAAAGAGTAAATGTTCTAAGTCCAGACCGATGATCTGTATTATCCTGGATTTCCTTAGCCGTGATGATGGTTGAACGTTCTACACCGATCAATACCCCAATACCGACGGCGTAAATGAGTTCCAGAAATATTTGATTGTTCAACAAAGGTCTATAATATTAAAGTTATTCCCAAATCTACACATCATCCCACAAAGAAAAAACCCCACGAATGTGGGGCTTGATGGTTAAAATTATTAAAACTCATCTGCTCCGGGCAAGTCATCTTTAGGTCTGTAAAAACTTGTGATAAAATTCCAATTACCTGTAAATAAAAAAACAGCGATTTCATCTTCTTGGTAGTCCTTCCCAATTTTTGGTAAATAGTCCATTTGTTCTTTGCTTAAAACACTTTCAAGTGGTTCAAAATATTCTCTCCTTGAGTCAAATGACTCATCATAGAAATCGCTTTCATCTATCGTAATTATAATACTTGAACCTAAGTACTCATTTAAGCCATCTTCATATTCTTCTTCATCAGAACAATCATCCACTAATTCTTGAATTTTATCCTCAATAACTCGCCATAAATGGCCCCAAAAATATTCTTTTTTATATTCATTTGAAACCATACCATATTTATTTCTTAATCCTTTTATATCTTTAATATGGCTATAATCGTTTGTATCAAGTTCTAATGAAGAAGTATAACTCAAATCTAAATTGTTGAGTTTGCTAAGACCATTGAGACCTTTAATCTCTTTCAAACAATCACAGCCACTAAGGTCAATAGACTCAAGCTCTGAAAAATTTGAAATATCTAAACTTTCCATATAACAGCCTATCATACTTAGGGTAGTAATTTTTGGTAATAATTTTTTTAATATATCTAAACCTTCATTAATAATTTTCTGATCGCTCTTTCCTTCAAAATATTTATTGTTTACAGCATTTTTAATTAATTCACTAACAGCTTGATTAAGTTCAGGTTCATTTAAAGATTTGAGGAGTTCAAATCCGGCTTCAGGTGTATCCGATTTTAAAAGTTGTTCAACCTTAGATATATTCTCATTTAAAACTTTTTCGTTCATTTTACATCATCTTAAATTGTTATGTTAAATCTACACATCATCTCACAAACAAAAAACAGCAATATCTTCTTTGGGAATATACTCACCAAGAGCTTCCCAGTCTCCATATTCAACGGAGCCTAGTTCTTTAATATTACCGTGCTTTTCGTTTGCTAAATCTGTTTTGTTAATATCTAATACCAAAATTTTATTACTTCCCTCTGATTGTAATCTCTCACTATATCCCTCTAACCAAAATGTCCAATTTTCAGAGTTTATACCTTCAATAATTTCATTTAAATCATTGCCCATTTCATATCTCCTTTTACTTCTCCCCCAAATCTAACCATCATCCCACAAACAAAAAATCCCACTACTGAGTATAATTGAGAAGATTATTTATGACTTTCATTCAACATCAGTCCTTAAATACTAAACGCAATTTTGCGCAATCAATGTTTTCAGGGAGGCCATCCATTTCATTTTCATCTTCATCAACAAAATTGAACCATATACCTGTATTCCAAGTGCACATATTTATCAACTCGTCTTCAAAGATTTCATTTACCCTGTCTTCATCTTCTGCAATACAATTATCAACAAAATTATTTCGATAATAAAGATTAGAATCTTCATCAAACCAAGCTGGCGAACTTTCAATTGGTGTCCCAGCATTAGATGCACGTTTAATTATTGCATTAAGTTCTTCCCTTCTTTTTTCCGACATATTGCTATTTGGTTCAGAAAAAAAATGTTCAGGAATAGATAATATCTGAGCAGAATCAACCCAAGAATCGTCCGGATCACTCCCATCGTAATCTTCATATACATTTTCTTGGTACGTGCAAATGGATCCATTTTCCCATCGACCACAAAGATTAAAAAATCCATAGCCTTGCCCCTGACTAGGAAGGACTCTTTCATGGCAAAAAATAGGGAATTCAAACTTATTACAAATGTCACTAAATAAGGTTTCATAAGAACCATATCCTTTAGATGAAAATCTAATTGAACAATCACTGATGTTAACATCATATAATTTATAATCCTCAAAAGTATCATCAATACTCTTTATAAATGTCATAATTCCTTTTGCTAAATCTTTATTTTTGGTTAATATTTCTGCTTCACTATTCCAAAATACGCCCATTGATTATTCCTTTTTTTATGTTGATATTTTTTCTTTAGTTATTTTATTTCTTCTTCAGTTCAGTTTTGGTCATTTCATTGACTTTTTTATTTTTCTTTTATAGAAGATAATCCAAGACTGACTGCCAGTCCGGAAAGTCGCCTTTTTCACCAAAGCGCAGCCATCCCCCCTGGAACTGTTTGGCACCGTTATTGGGCCGGTCATCAATTAAATAATCCCCCCTGTTCAGGTGTTTATGGTGCGACAGGATGAGTCTTTTCCGTGCCTTGGGACCCAAGTACTTTTTCACCCATTCCAGCTTATCCGACCAGGCACTTGGGTTTTTCCAGGGTGCCGATGAAAGGATATACACATCATATTTTTCCGAAAGTTTGTCAAAAGCGTCCAGCGCACCTTCCAGGGGCAGCATCTGCCCGAACATTCCCGGTACTTCATCCTTATTATGTTTATACTGTTCCTGCAGATCCTTATCCAGCTTGTCAAATGCACCAATAAAGTCAACCAAGACACTATCCATATCAATATATAATATTTTCT
>JABHAX010000197.1 GCA_018674095.1 Fidelibacterota bacterium | reverse complement strand
TATATCAGATGTGGGAAACAAAATGCCAGCCTTCGTGGAATGGAAACGCCTCTGGATATAACAGTCGAAAAATCAGTGGAACTTCTGGCAAATCGCAATAAGCGTAGTGCAGATCTTCGTACAATAGGCGACCACCCAGAAACCGGTGAATCCTTGGTGGTAAAAGATGGACGCTTTGGTCCGTATATCTCTGATGGAAAGATAAATGCATCGTTAAAAGGAGACTTAACACCTGAATCTGTTACCTTGGCACAAGCGACAGAATTGATAAACCAAAGACGCCTTAATCCCCCAAAAAAGCGAAAACGAAAAACAACTAAAAAGAAGAAATAATTTTTATTTGGTATAAACCGTTAAAACGGTTTCCGCGCTTCTATATTCACACACCCATGAATAAATTCATGGGTTGCTCATATCAGCAAAATTCGTAAAAAGATGAACCAAGCACAACATATCAATCAACGATCATTCCACAATTTCAATCATGGAATGATAAAAAGAATAAAGAAAGAACCGTCGAAAGGCTCTCATGACTTCTATACGAGAAACCCACGATTTCAATCGTGGGACGATGGAAACCCAAACTATCGAACCGTTTTAACGGTTTAAAAATTAAAAATGATAAAAATCCAATCACCTAATCCCTCAATAAAATTTGTGGGATTTTTATTATTTTTATTCACAACCTTATTTGCCGAAAAAGATTTGACCATGGACATCAAACAAAGTTTAATGTCTCCTTGTTGTTGGTCCGGAACCGTTTATGATTTAGATCATAATCCGAAAATGGAAGAACAAATTGAGCGATTCATTACGCAAGGAAAAACCAAAGAAGAAATTATGGATTATTATGTCGAACTTTATGGCGAACGAATATTGGCTGTACCCAAAGCGGAAGGATTTAACCTAATGGTTTGGATAACACCCGTTTTAGCCGGAATGATTGGATTATCATTTTTATTTTTCTATTTAAGAACTCCCACCCATAAATCTGCTGAGGTAATTTCCGCCCCATCTGATGTTCAATTCGATGATGAAATTGAAGCTGAACTACGTAAGATGGATTAACTTTATTAAATCACATTTCACAAGGCTCAAATGATTGAGCCTATTTATTTTGAATATGGACAAAACAATAGAAAAAATAGTCTCCCTTTGCAAACGCAGGGGAATTATATTCCAATCATCTGATATTTATGGCGGCTTTTCAGCTGTGTATGATTACGGCCCTTTAGGAATTGAATTAAAAAATAATATTTCCCAACTTTGGTGGAAGGAAATGACCCAAGTTCACGAAAATATTGTGGGCTTGGATAGCGGAATATTGATGCACCCAAAAATTTGGGAGGCTTCCGGTCATGTTGACGCATTCAATGATCCACTTGTTGATTGTAAACAATGCAAGGCGCGTTACCGCGCTGATGAATTTGCTGAAGATGTCTCATCTTTGAATTGGGAAGAGATTCAATGTCCAAAATGTGGTACTACCGGAAATCTTACTGAACCACGCCAATTTAATCTCATGTTCAAAACCCATGTGGGCCCGGTTGAAGAGACTGGAACTGAAGCTTATCTCCGTCCAGAAACTGCGCAAGGTATTTATGTGAATTACCAATTAGTCCAAGGTGCCATGAGAATGAAAGTCCCATTTGGAATTGCGCAAATTGGGAAGGCATTTCGAAATGAAATTGTTGCTCGGAATTTTATTTTCAGAACTCGTGAATTTGAACAAATGGAAATGCAATATTTCGTCAAACCGGGAAGTGATGATGATAGTATGCAAGAATGGAAAGAAAAACGTTTGCGTTTTTATCAAGAACAGCTGGGAATTAATCAATCAAAAATCCGTTTCCATGAGCATGGCGAAAATGAGTTAGCACATTACGCTAAGGAAGCCTGGGATATCGAATACGAATTCCCGTTTGGATGGTCAGAGATAGAAGGGATTCATAATAGAACTGATTTTGATTTAAGACGACATGAAGAATTTTCCGGTAAAAATCTTAGCTATTTCGATCAACCAAATAATGAACGATTTTTACCTTACATCATTGAAACGTCTGCCGGTTTAAATCGAATGCTACTCACCGTTTTAGCTGATGCATATTGGGAGGATGAAGAAAATAATCGAGTAGTTTTGAAACTCCATCCACGCCTTGCTCCAATAAAAGCGGTTGTATGTCCATTAGTCAAAAAGGATGGTCTACCAGAAAAAGCCCGTCAAATTATGGACATGTTAAAACCCCATTTCAAGGTTCTGTATGACCAACAAGGTTCCATCGGAAAACGGTATTACCGACAAGATGAAGCAGGAACGCCGTTTGGTATCACCGTAGATCACCAATCCATAGAAGACAATACAGTTACCCTTCGACACAGGGATACAATGGTTCAAGATCGTGTCTCTATTGACCAAATTCAATCTGCAATTCAGGATAAAATGTAATGGATCTTAAAACCAAAATTACCGCCGGGTTTTTAATTATTATCGGTTTGGCAATTATCGCAGATCCAAAAATTGAAACGAATAAATATGCGATTGCGATTCATGGTGGTGCAGGTACAATTACTCGAAAAAATATGACTCCGGAAAAAGAGGAAGCCTATCGATCAAAACTGACTGAAGCACTTAATACAGGATATGTGGTTTTGGAGAATGGCGGATCATCCTTAAATGCAGTTGAAGCAACTATCAAAATCTTAGAAAATTCGGATTTGTTCAATGCCGGAAAAGGAGCTGTCTTCACCAACGCAGGCACCAATGAATTAGATGCCAGTATCATGGATGGAAGCAATTTAAAAGCCGGTGCTGTTACAGGTGTTAAAACAGTAAAAAATCCAATTTCCGCAGCTCGAAAAGTGATGGAAGAAACTTGGCATGTCATGCTTTCTGGCGATGGCGCAGATCAATTCGCTGCAGCACAAAATTTAGAAATTGTTAATCCAAGTTATTTTTATACCCAGCGACGCTGGGACAGTTTGAAAAAAATTCAATCAGAAAAACATGGTACCGTTGGTTGTGTTGCATTAGACCAAAATGGCAATCTTGCGGCTGGTACTTCTACTGGTGGACTTACCAATAAACAATGGGGACGAATTGGTGATAGCCCAATTATTGGTGCAGGCACTTATGCAAATAATAATACATGTGCCGTGTCTGGAACGGGACAAGGAGAATATTTTATTCGCGGTAATGTGGCTTTCGATGTTTCTGCTGTGATGGAATATGAAAATTTATCTGTGGGAAAAGCTGCACGGAAAGTTATAGGTAAATTATCTGATTTAGGCGGTGAAGGCGGCGTGATTGCCATGGATAATCGCGGAAATATTTCAATGCCATTTAACACGGCTGGTATGTATCGCGGGTTTCGGACCGCTGGCAATCAACC
>JABHAX010000003.1 GCA_018674095.1 Fidelibacterota bacterium | reverse complement strand
TGCCGAAATTTTCACAAAGCGATTAAGATAGTCATGGAAAAATATGATGGATCAATTCCAAAAAACTGGAATGAATTTTGTGCGCTCCCAGGCGTGGGTGATTATACCGCTGCCGCTGTTTTATCAATAGCGTTTCAACAATCTTATCCTGTTATGGATGGAAATGTGAAACGAGTTATGGCGCGAATTTTAGGATTAAAAAATCTCACTAAACGAAACCTTATCCGAATCCAAGGGAGATTAAAAAAACTGATTTCAATAGAAAAACCTGGAGATTTTAATCAAGCGATGATGGAATTGGGTGCAAAGATTTGTTTCCCTAAAAATCCAAATTGTGGTAAATGTCCAATACAAAAGAGTTGTTATGCCTTTGACAGTGGTTCTCCAGAATCGTATCCTGCACTTATTAAAAAAGAAAAGATTCCTCATTACGAAATAGTGGCAGGTCTAATTTGGCGAAAGGAAAAATTCTATATCCAAAAACGAGGTGAAAAAGGAATGCTGGCGGGACTCTGGGAATTTCCCGGTGGAAAGGTAGAAAACGGTGAATCATTGGAGAATGCCTTACGACGCGAAATAACAGAAGAGTGTGGCGCAACACCAATAATTCTTAAAAAGATCGGAGCAATTAAACACGCCTACACCCATTTTTCTATCACTTTTCATGGGTATCATTGCCAAGAGAATGGGACGCCTATTCGTAATAGAGAATTTTCGAAATGGATTCAACCCAATCAAATAGATGCTTTTCCATTTCCCAAAGCGAATCATAAACTTTTTTCCTTATTAAATGAGCAGGGCTGGGATGTTTAGAACAGTCCTTTCTCTTATTCTTTGGCCAATTTGGTTTACGTTTTTTGCAGTAACCATGATTCTGTTTTTTGTATTATTCACAATTGTTCCCAAACAACATCTTAATTATTTTATTCGCCCCATATCATGGGCGTATTGTTTTTTTGGGGGACAATGGTTGGTGAAGGAAAATCAACCCCCAAACCCAGATGGTCAACCCTATCTTTATATGTTTAATCATGAATCCATGTTTGATCAATTTATGGTGGCCGCTTTTATCCCACATTACGTTACTGCCGTAGGCGCCATTGAACAATTTCGGTATCCTATTTGGGGTTACATTATGAGAACTTATGGTGTTATTCCGATTATCCGGCAGAATGTAAAAAAAGCCATTAACAGTTTATCAAAAGCTGAAGAAGCCTTAAATAATGGAGTCTCTTTTTTAATTTCGCCGGAAGGAACCAGAACATTGACCGGAGAATTAAATTCTTTCAAAAAAGGGCCATTTCATTTGGCAAAAAATACCGGTACAACCATAATTCCGGTCGGGATCATCGGGGCATATAAAGCAAAACAAAAAAATGATTGGCGATTGACTCCGGGAAAACTTATTACGCGGTTCGGGCAACCAATTAAACAGAAAGAATTTGAAAATTTATCAGTAGAAGAAATTCGCGATCTTGTTTTTGATCGTATTCAACATTTAATAAAACCAGAAGGATCATCATGAAACAAATAGGACTTATCTTTTTTTCAGTCTTTATGTTAAACTCAATATTGGTCGCTGAACCAACAATCTCATCAACATCAACATCGCTTGAGGAGCGATATGGAGATAGAATCGAAATATTTGGTCTCAAATTCAAAGGCCCATTAGTTTTATGTCAAGTCTTAATTGCAATCCTTATGATGATTACTTTTTTACAATCTTCATTCGATAAAATTATTAATCGAAAAGAAAATCTTGAGTTTTTCAATAGTCATTTTGCCAATTCACCCCTGCGTGGATTTACATCTTTATTACTATCGATAATAACGGTAATGGAGTTCATTGGAGGCTTCATGTTAGTTTATGGTATTTATTTTGTTTTTGTTGAGCGCACAACATTATGGATTTTTTATGGATTCATTTTAGTGTCACTTACGCTCATCGCTCTTTTTACCGGACAACGTCTCGCGAAAGATTATGTTGGTGCAGCTGACTTAATTCCCTATTTCACACTAGTCATGCTTGGTATCATGAGTATGTATTAATTAATCCGTTTAACGCAAAGACGCAAGGGCGCAAAGAGATATATCATTTTTTCATTAACACCTTAATGGTTTCCCCATTTTGAGGAAGTTTCAGATAGGGATTAAAAATTTGATTATGAAAAAAATTTCGATTTAATCATCTAAAATGAGGGGAATAATAAAAGTGACTTTCAAAATATCAGCGACTTTGCACCTTTGCGTTAACATAAAAAAAGAAATTATATGAATAAAATTTGTCTCATCACTGGCGCCACCGATGGCATTGGCAAACAAACTGCTCTGGAGCTGGCAAGAAAAGGGTTTATCCTTGGATTGGTTGGACGTAACTCAGAAAAAGGGACTCAAGTTGTTTCTGAGATAATTTCGAAAACGGGGAATGAATCCATTCAATTCCACCAAGCAGATCTTTCTTCAATTTCTGAGATGCGACGATTGGCAACAGAAATTCAAAACACTTATGAATCCTTAGATGTATTGCTTAATAATGCCGGCGCTTACTTTAATAATTTTTCTACAACAGTTGACGGATTTGAATCCACATTCGCATTAAATCATATTGCCTATTTTTATTTAACTGAATTGCTTTTGGAAATGGTGAAAAATGAAACGCCCGGACGTATTATCAATGTGGCGTCAGCAGCCCACCGTAATTCAAAATTGGATTTTGATAATATTCAGGGAATCGATGATTATAAAGGCTGGCCGGCTTATGGTCGTTCTAAATTAATGAATATTATGTTTAGCTATGAATGTCACAGACGATTTAGCGATTCTGGTGTAACATTCAATTGTTTACACCCAGGATTTGTAAACTCGAGTTTTGGAAATAATAATGTTGGGTTTGCACGTGGATCTTTAAATTTTGCTAAATCTTTGTTTGCTATTCCCGTAATAAAGGGCGCACTAACTAGTATATATTTGGCATCTTCAGAAGAAGTGGAAGGCGTAAGTGGTGAATACTTTGATAAATGTAAACCAATTAAAAGTTCAAAAGTATCTTATAGTAAAAATGATCAAAATCAGCTTTGGGAAATAAGTGAATCATTTCTTGAATCAATTCAAAAATATTAAGTATTTAGTTCAAATTTTTATTAAGAACTAATATTAAACCATGTCATTATTTTAAGAAAATCATCTTTTCTATTTTTTGAAAGTTTCCTGCAGAAACTTTATATAAATACAACCCAGCACTTACGGATTTCCCATAATGATTGGTTGCATCCCAAATGACAGAATGAACTCCAGAATTTTGGACTTCATTTACCAGCGATTTAACCTTACGACCCATCATATCGTAAATAGAGATTTGTATCTGCATCTTTTTTGAAATATCATATTTAATTGTTGTCGTTGGATTAAACGGGTTTGGATAATTTTTGTATAATTTAAATGAAATGGCCAATCCGTAATCCTTATCTACCATTCCTAAAGCATTTTCATCTTGGATACATCTTATACAATTCCCATCTGCTCTTTCACGGCTACCCATAAAGGAACTACTACTACTTATTCCTAATACACGACAGGTTGTGCCACTGATTGTGCTTGTTCGATATCCTGCAAATGTGCCCACATTCCCAATTTGTCCACTCATTCGACTTCGTGCACCCGTTAAGGTAAGTTTTAGAGGCGATGCAAAAGCGCCATCTGCATTATTAGAAGACCAACTGAGTCGCTCTTCTTCAAATTCAGCTTCTGTTGGCAATCTAAATCCTTCTGGGCATGGATTATTTATCCCAGTGATTCCTTGCCATAAACTATCATTGGATGGGGAGCGCCAATCAGGGTCGGCCAAAATAAAATTGGAATGATTGGGTATATCAGTATTGGATGTGGTATTTGATGTTGCAGATGTTCTGGACTCATGGCCATCAGCATCTCTACCCCACTGGAAGAGTGAGCCATATGCTTCTGAATCTGTTGAAGATGTTGCGATCTGTGTAGCCCCTAAATTTTTATCCATCCATGTTCTTCCCGTCACTTCGTTAAGGACTGATTGCCCCATTAAACCAGCCGAAATAAATAATAATAATAGTATGATAAAGTATATTTTATGGTTTATAAAATTATTCATTTTTTCTTTTTTTTTATAAATGTGGTAAAAAAATGGCTATTTTAATAAAACCATTTTTTTAAATTTTTGAAAGTTTCCGGCTGAAACTTGATATAAATATAATCCAGCACTTACCGGTTTACCTTCATTATTTCTTGCGTCCCAAATAACAGAATGAACGCCAGGACTTTGAAATTCATTTGTAATAAATTTAACCTCATGCCCCATCATATCGTAAATAGAGATTTTCACCTGTATTTGTTCTGAAATATCATATTTAATTGTTGTAGTTGGGTTGAATGGATTTGGATAGTTTTGATGTAACTCAATTGAGTATGGGACTGTTTGATTATCCGCTAAAGATAAATTAATATTTGAAAGATTGTAACGAAAGACACCTTGATTGTGTGTTGCAGCAACAATGTAATTGTTTGAAAGAGATAAATCAAAGATAGTTAAATCTGTTAAGGCATCATTTATTTCTATCCAAGAATCACCATCATTGGTAGAATAGAATACTCCAGCTCCAGTAGAACCTGCGATAATTATATCATTATTGTGTGCAAATCCTCGAAACGAAATTGATGAAATACCGTTTGATAGTAATTCCCAAGAGTTGCCGAAATTTGTTGATCTAAAAACGCCCGTTCCATTTTGCCCTCCTGCGAATAGAATATTTCCTTTACTTTCAATCGCACGAAAATTTGATGATGTGCTTCCATTGTTAATGGCTATCCAATTTAGTCCCCAATCGGTACTTTTGTATAGTCCTTGTCCATTTGTTCCTACAAAAAGCGTATCTTGGATATGAGTTACACACCTAACATCTGTTCCCACTAATCCTGCAGAAACCCAATTTTCACCTTGATCACTGCTAAGAGAAACGCCACCGGGCCCTACATGAACTAATAAAGAGTCAGTTTTGATTATTCCATGAGATAAAAGATTAGATATCCCATTACTTTTTGCAGCCCAGGAGTCTCCATTATCTGCGCTTCTAAAAACGCCTTGACTCGTACACGTGTAAATATAAAGACTATCAAAAGCAAAGCCTCGTGTTGGACCATTTGAATCATTGCCCGAATTTGATAACTGAAAATTTTCTGCATCATCAATAGATTTATAAGTGCCTGTTTGGCCTCCGGCAAAAGTCGTTGTCCCTATTGATATAACGGATTGCATATCTAGACCTTCTGTCCCGGATGCTTGTTCCCATTGACCAAAAAGTTGTGTGAAAAACAGTATAATAATAATGGGTTTAATACTTTTTATTCTAATTACGATAAATCCTTCCTTTTTCTCTTACGTTTTTATAATTACAATCGATATTAAACTCAAGCAAATATGAAAAGTTAAAAACTATTTTAAAAAAAATGTTCGAAATCAAATTTATTAATTGAAACAATCGTTTGGTAAGTTCTTGCTAAATTACCAGTAAAAGGAAAATAATATGTCGCATAAAATTGAAATAAAAACTTTAAAAAATTATAGAGAAAAAACTTTAAATAATCCAACTATCCGGTTGGCCCGTAATGCATCCATTAAATCAAATTTTGATGATATTAGCATGGATTGGGATGCATTCAGAAAAATTGATCATACATTTTCGGATATGATTTCTGGACAAATGAAAGTGACAAACCAGAAGTCTAGTGGTCGTTGTTGGGGCTTCGCTGGTCTTAACCTTTTTCGTATTTATTTAGGAAGGAAACATAAATTGAAAGGATTTGAATTCAGCCAGAATTATTTCATGTTTTGTGATAAAATTGAAAAATCAAATTTTTTTCTTGAAAGTATTATTCGTTCTGTTGACGAACCTAAAGATGGACGGTTAATGATGCATCTTGTTTCTGATCCTATCCAAGATGGCGGACAATGGCACATGTTTGTGAACTTAATAAATAAGTATGGTGTGGTTCCAAAATCTGAAATGCCTGAAACATACCAAAGTAGCTCATCCATGAGAATGAATCGGATGATTACTCGAAAACTTCGAGGATTTGCGATTGAGCTTCGAAATGAACATAATAATGGTTCAAACTTGGAAAAACTTCACGCTATGAAAGATGAGATGCTCGGTGTTGTCTATCAAATGCTGACGATTTCTCTGGGAACTCCACCCGAAAAATTTGATTGGCAAGTATATGATAAAGATAAAAAATTCATTCGATATGAAAACCTGACCCCTCAGTCATTCTTCATGGATCATGTTGGGCTCAATCTGGATGATTACGTTTGCTTAATTGATTGTCCTATGTCGGATAAAAAATATCATGAAACTTATACTGTAGATTATCTCGGGAATGTGATTGAAGGTGAACAAATACGATATTTAAATTTGCCGATAAAGCGTTTGAAAGAAGCATCTATTGCGTCTTTAAAAGATGATCACCCCGTATGGTTTGGCTGCGACGTGGGGAAACATTTTAGTCGAGTTCTCGGCATTATGGATATGAAACTATTCGATTTTGAATTATTTTATGGAACAGAATTCCCCATGACAAAGGCGGATCGCCTGGAATATGGTGACAGCCAAATGACCCATGCTATGCTTTTCACTGGTGTGGATTTGGCTTCAACTGGAAAATCAAAAAAATGGCGCGTGGAAAATAGTTGGGGCGATAAAGGTGGCGATAAAGGGTATGATATTATGACGGACCCTTGGTTTGATGAATACACATTTGAAGTGGTAATTCATAAAGATTATATCACGAAAGAAGAATTGGAAATTTATCAAAAAGAACCGGTGAGTTTAAAGCCGTGGGACCCCATGGGTGCTTTGGCAAAATGACATCCAAACAACTTTTTCTATTTGATATAGATGGAACACTCATTTCTCCCGGCGGTGTGTCCCGGAGACTCCTATCAATTGCCATATCTAAAGAAACAGGAAAACCTATAGACCTAGGTTATAATGATGTAGCAGGTTTTACCGATCGAAGTATTACACGAAATTCATTAGTCAAATTGGGTTCGGAAGGCTCCAATCATGAAGCTCTATTGAACACTATTTTAGATAGCTATTCTGAATCTATGAAAATAGAATTCACAAAATCTAATTTACCATTTGTATATGATGATTGCGTTTCTATGTTAGATGAAGTGGAATCGGCAGGTCATGCTACATGTTTATTAACGGGGAATATTAAATCTGTTGCTAAAATTAAATTGGAAAAATTTGGTCTTTGGGACCGATTCAAGTTTGGCATTTTTGCCGATGATGCAGAAGAAAAACTATCCATGCCAAGATTGGCGCGTGAAAAAGCGTGGGACGTTTTGGCGGAATCTTTCCGCTTAGAAAATATGGTCTTGGTGGGCGATACTGTTCAAGATGCGGAAGCAGCTAATGAGAATGGATGCAAGTCTGTGATCGTTTGCCGGAAA
The DNA here is from genome assembly GCA_018674095.1 of Fidelibacterota bacterium. GTDB lineage: Bacteria > Fidelibacterota > Marinisomatia > Marinisomatales > UBA1611. Next base: position 12,260 of record JABHAX010000003.1, on the reverse strand, counting down.
CCTGAAAAAAGAGAAATAATCCAATCTGCTAACCCTACTTATTTGGTGAATTCTTTAATGGACCAACCTATGCGTGAGACACTCATTTCTTAATGGTGTTGATGGCAGCTTTCCATTTCAATTTTTTCTCCTTAATTATTTCTGATGGATTTGGAGAAAAAATCAGATCAATACTTTTCGAAGAATCGGATTCATAATCTGGGTTTAATAATCGGTAAACGCCATAAGCCGTTCTGTCTTTCATGGCGGAATGCCCAACAGGGATTCCCGTTAAATCTGCAATAAATTGAAGTAAAGGCGCTCGAGCACCACCGCCAGCTGCAGTTAATAATCCTGGTTTTGATTTCATAACAGGAGCAAGGCATTCTAGAATATCATTTACCAATAATCCGATGGATTCCATACCGGCTCTTACAATGGTGCTTTGATCTGAATTTTTATCTAAATCAACATACACATCATCAAATCCTTGTATCCAATACGGTGCTGCAATTCCACTAAAACCAGGGATAAAAACCCCATTTGTTTCTGTATTCGCTGCTCGCTCATCCCATTTCATTTCTTTGTGGGAAATTCCCATTTCATTTTCTAAGTGGTAAAACAAAGAATTACACGCATTGATTGTTCCTTCCACCATAAAATATTTTTTATTTTCATTGGAATAAAGTACACTGGAAATGAGTCCATTTAGCACTGCTGGTTTTTGTCCCGCGTTGAATTGGACACTTCCGGAAGTTCCAAAATTTGTTGCAATACTGTTGGTCATAAGTCCCGCCTGACCAATAAGGGCTGCTTGTTGATCGCCAATGACTAATGTAAGAGGAATATTCGTTTCAAATAATGTTCCAAAATCTTTTTTTACGGGTGTTAATGGTGGAAGCGTTTCTCGTTCAATATTAAAAAGAGATAAGGCATAGTCAGACCAATCACCATCGTGTATATCATAGACTAAAGTTCGACACGCAATGGACTCTTCCACACCTACAGACCCTGTCATGGCTTGGGAAAGAAATGCGCTCAAGGGTCCAAAATACAATTCACCTTTTTGAACTCGTTTTGCTAATTCAGGGTTTTTCCGAATCAAATGTAAATATTTAGGTCCGCCAAAGTGGGCACTCAAAGGTGTGCCTGTGATGTTGCAAAGTTTTTCACCATATTCAGAAAACTCATCAGCAACAGCATGGGCTCGACTATCTTGCCAATTTAATGCTGGTGTTACAGGTTTACAGGAATCCTTTTCCCAAAATAAAAAAGTGGAACGTTGAATGGCTAATCCTGTGGAATGAATTGAAATAGAGCCAGATGCTTGAACCAATTCATAGAATAATGTATTGCACGCTGCAAGGATGATTGAAGCATCACTTTCTACGTGAAATTTTTTGGGACGAGATAGGTCATGTTTTATTTTATTTGAATATAGAATATCACCCATTTTGTTAAATAAAAATGCTTTTGTAGATGAAGTTCCAGAATCAATTACAATATAATTCATGAGATAACTTACTTGAGTTTTCTCAACGAAGGAACCGCCATTGCAACAATTCCACATAAAGCAGCTCCGATACCAATAACATGAAATAATAGTTTTACTGAAATCATCGAAGTAATTAGTCCAACCAATGCTGTGGAAATTGCAGTCGTTCCCACAACACCAAGATGAACGACAGAAAAAAGCCGTCCATGAAATTTATTTGGTGTGTGCATTTGAACGATAGATGTGCGACTCACCATAATCAGCGGAATACCAATTCCGTGGAAGAAAATCATAAGCATTGTCATTTCAACACTGTTCGTCCAGTAAATGAATGAATAGGTAATTCCATCTAAGAATAGTCCGATTCCCCAAATAAGTCCATTGGATAATTTTCCGGTTAATTTTGTTACCAAGAAGGATCCAATCAATGCACCTGCTGCCATACATCCCTCAATAAAAGCAAAATCGGATGCAGTACCGTGTAAAGAACTTTTTACTAAAATTGGAAGCCCAACAATTGCGGGTCCCATAATAAAAAGATTATTAATAAAGGTAATAATGATCATCCAATAGAGTGGTTTTTGTGAATACAGAAAGGATAAGCCGCTTTTTAATTCATCCCATTGGCTAGCTCCTTTGGTTCCTATTGGAAGGTTTGGTTGTACGATAAATAATAAGAAACCAATACTCAAAATAAATGAAACAGCATCAACTAAAAAAAGATTTGGTAGCGAAACAAGCGTTAATAAAACGCCGGCAAAAAAAGGACCAATCATCCAAGCAATTTGTCCGGATGTGGCAAGAATAGCATTGATTTTAACGATCCCGTCTCTTGGAAAAAGCATGGGAATAAAGGACTGCAATGCGGGTTGAAAAAATGTATTAAAACAGCTTCTTAAAAAGGCTAATCCGCAGATGAGCCAAAGACTATCATGCCCATTAAGAAGGAGAAACGGAATGATTACAACAGTTAATGCTTGGCCTACATTGGAAAATATCATCAATTTAAATCGATTAAATTTATCAGAAAAGACTCCTGCGAAAAGTCCAAATAAAAGCGCTGGTAAATAGGCACTCATGGCAATAAAACCGGTAATAATAGGAGAATTTGAGATTTCTAACACAAGCCAAAGTAACGCCAATTGATAAATAGCATCTCCGGCCTGGGACATAGTTTGAGCGAGCCATAAAAAGCTAAGATTTCGTTTCTGAATTGAATGGTTTGTCATAGAATAGAGATAGAAATTAATTCCAAAACCTTTTTCACACGGCATTTTTCTCTCTAAATTGCGGCTTGATTTGGAACCAAGATTTAAAAATTATCTCAAAGGAGTACGAGAATGACTTACATTATTGCTGAACCGTGTGTGGGAACTTGTGATACTGCATGTGTTGAAGTTTGTCCTGTGGATTGTATCCATGGCCCCTATGATAAAGAGGGTGCTGGTGCAGAAGCTAAAGTAGATGGATTTGAGCCAAAAGAAGGAGATTTACTTTATATTGACCCAGAAGAATGTATCGACTGTGGCGCATGTGAACCCGAATGTCCTGTAGAAGCTATCTTTGAAGAGAGCGAAGTTCCCGAAGAATGGAATAAATATATCAAGATCAACTACGAGTGGTTTGGTCGCGATTACGCAGGTTAACCCATTAATTTTAAGAATTAAACCTATAGAACGGCTGTCAAATGACAGCCGTTTTTTTTTGCGAATACACTTATGAATAAAGAACACGTTTTAGAACATTTAAAATCCATTAACTATCCTGGATTTACTCGGGATATTGTTTCTTTTGGTATGATAAAAGATGTTGCAGTTGATGGTGAAACTGTCACAGTCCAACTCAATATTTCATCACAAAATGAAGAAAAAAAGCAAGAAGTTATTTCTGCTGTAAAAACAGAATTAAATAAACATTTCGCCACGGTAAATGTGCAACTTTCTTCAGGTGGGGCACAACAAACAGCTCCAATCCAACCCAAAACCCAAGCACCGCCTCCTATTCTTGATGGTGTAAATCATGTCATTGCAATTGCCAGCGGAAAGGGTGGCGTTGGAAAATCTACTGTCGCCGCAAATTTGGCATGTGCTATGGCTAAACAAGGGCTAAAAGTCGGATTATTGGATTTAGATATATATGGGCCTTCCCTTCCTATCGTACTCGGAATCAATGAACAACCTGGCATGACTCAGGATAAAAAATTAATTCCGTTAGAAAAATTTGGGATGAAGGTGATGAGTTTTGGATTCATTAGTGGCAATGATACGCCCGTTATCTGGAGAGGTCCACTGGTTGCGCGAATGACAGAACAATTTTTCCGAGATGTTCAATGGGGAGAATTAGACGTATTGATTCTTGATTTACCACCAGGAACTGGCGATATACAATTAACTTTAACCCAAAAGTTGAAAATGTCCGGTGCGGTGATGGTAACGACCCCACAAGATATAGCACTGGCAGATGTTCGCAAAGGTGCTGATATGTTTAAAAAAGTTCAAACACCTGTTTTGGGTGTGATTGAGAATATGTCAGGTCTATTATTGGATGGACAAGTTGATGGACAAGCTTCATCCGTCACTATAAATGGGAAAACAGTTGATGTTGATTCACAAGGTAAATTCAGTTTAAAAATAGATTTATTTAAAACGGGCGGTGGCAAAAAAGAGAGTGAACGACTAAATGTTCCTCTTTTAGGAAAAATCCCAATTTCAGAACAAATTATGATTGCAACTGATACAGGTGTTCCCATCGCTCAGGAATATCCAGATTCTCCATTAGGACAAATATATCACACAATCGCTCGGGATTTACTGTCTTCATTAAATTCTTGATTCAGTCCATAATAAAAGTTTCATTTACTCTGAGTCAATTAAACACAAGTAACTCAGTTGTAAACCGCTATTGCATAGGTTAATTTCGCCCGCTTTTTCCAATATTATCATGATAGAAACACTTAGAGAACGTGCACAAAACGGGCCTATCCCAAATCATATTGCAATTATTATGGATGGCAATGGTCGCTGGGCTAAAGAACGTATTTTGCCTCGAGTTGCGGGACATAAAGAGGGCATAAATTCTGTTCGGGAGATTACCCGAATTTGTGGAGAATTTGATGTTAAACATTTAACACTCTATACATTTTCTACGGAGAATTGGGGACGACCCAAATCAGAAGTAAGTGCATTAATGACGCTTCTTTTAAAAACAATTAGTATTGAAGTTAAAGAACTGCACAAAAAGAATGTACGTTTCACAACGATTGGTGATTTATCAATGCTACCGGAATCCACTCAAAAAGGGATTTTGGATGGAATTGAGATGACGAAAAGTAATTCAGGATTAAATTTGTGTTTGGCTTTGAATTATGGAAGTCGTCAGGAAATGGTTTCTGCGGTACAATCTATTGCAGAACGGGTAAAAATTGGAGAATTAGATTCAACGGAAATAAATGAAACTATTTTTTCCCAAGCGCTTTCAACTGCTAATATGTCTGACCCAGATTTATTGATTCGAACCAGCGGGGAATGTCGCTTAAGTAATTTTTTACTTTGGCAAAGTGCTTATACAGAAATTTATATGACAGAAACTTATTGGCCAGCTTTTCGAGAAGAATCGCTCTTGAATGCCATTTTGGATTATCAATTAAGAGAACGTCGTTTTGGTAAAGTGAGCGAGCAAGTAAAACCTTAAAAAATGAAAAAAATATTTAGTCTAATCTTTATTTTATCTATTGGGTTTGCCCAAGGCACCCAAGATGATATCAAATTAGTGTCTGTTTCTGTAGAAGGAAATGAAGTCACATCAACCAATACAATTATTTTTACAGCTGGGCTGCGAGAGGGGCAGATGGTTTCTCCAACCGAATTTCCTCGAGCAATTAAACGGCTTTGGAAGCTCGGACTATTCCAAGATATTCAATTACGTTATGACGAAGAAAGCGGTGATGGTTTATCTTTGGCTATCGTTGTGAAAGAAAATTTTATTTTAGGAGATTTAACTTATGAAGGTAATAAAAAATTAAAAGATAGAAAATTTGATGACGAAATTAGTTTATCTAAAGGTCAGCGACTCAGACCGAATACGCTTCATGAAACATCCAAAACTATTAAACAATTATATCGAGAGAAAGGTTATCTCAATGCTGAAGTTGAACCCGTATTAAATATTCCCGAAGAAGAATCAACTTTATTTGATGGGCGAGCAAAAAACTTAGTTAGAAATGTTGTTTTTAATATTCAAGAAAATGACAAAATTAAGATAGGCGATATACTTATTGAAGGGAATAAGTCTTTCTCTGATTTACGACTTCGTTGGAAAATGAAAGAAACAAAACAACAACGTTGGTATATGTTTTGGCGATCAACTTTCGATGAGAAAAAATTCGATGAAGATTTGAATTTGATATCCGCTTATTATCGAAATAATGGATATCGAGATTTTCGAATTGTCAGTGATTCTGTCCAATTAAGCGAAAACAAAAAACAATTAGATTTGGTGGTCACTGTTGACGAGGGACCTCAGTATAAATATAGAAATTTTTCTTGGGAAGGCATGACTCTCTTTGAAGAAGAGCATCTACAGCATGCCTTGGGTTTGGAAACCGGAGACCAATTCAGTGATGAGAGTTTTAATGCCGCTCTCTTTGATCGAGTCCAAGGATTATATATGGATCGAGGGTATATATATAGTCGGATTGATCCTGCGATCACGCCAGCTGGGGAAGATTCATTAGATATCCATTTTGTTGTAACTGAAAATCATAAAGTATATATCAATCATATTGCCATCAAAGGGAATACACGAACTCGTGAGAATGTTATTCGTCGTCAATTAAGAGTTTTCCCTGGTGATGTATTTAATCGAGAACGATTGATGAGAAGCCATCGTGAAGTCATGATGTTAAATTATTTTGCAAATGTGGTACCGGATGTTGTCCCTGTTGCTGAAGATAAGGTTGATCTTGAAATTACTGTGGAAGAGAAACCGGCAGGACAAGCCAATGCGAATATGGGCTACACACAATCATTTGGAATGACGGGTGGTGGTGGTTTAGCCTTGCCAAATTTTAGGGGAAGAGGTCAAAGTCTTAATTTAAGTTTTAATGTTGGGACCAATGTTGGTAACAATTATTATAATACAGGTCAGAGTCGACCCAAATATCGCTCTGCTAGTATCAGTTTTACGGACCCCATGGTCAATGATACAAAAAATCTTGTTGGGGGCTCAATATTTTACACATTCCGCGGCGGATCTTCCATGTATTCATCACCGATTGATTATACTATGGCAGGCGGCTCAGTTACGTGGGGACGAATTTTTAAATGGCCAGATGATTTTTTCCGTGGCACTTGGTCTTTTCAGGTGGTTCGGAAAGTTTATGAAGGAAGTCAAGGTGATCTAGATCAATTTGCCGGCGGTCTTCAGCAATCTGATGGTGTCACTTTTTCACAAACTATTCGTCGTGATAGTCGCGATCATCCAGAATTCACGACAAGAGGATCATCTTTTTCATTAAAATCAACTTTGTCTGGCGGCATTTTGGGTGGACAAGAGAACTTTCATAAACATATTCTTAATTTGGAATGGTACACACCCACTTTTTGGAAATTTGTTTTATTGAATTCCATGAAAATTGGTGTGGTAAAAGAATTGCCTGCAAAAGATGGAGATAATTCTTTTATCCCATGGAATGATCGATTTATTATGGGAGGCAATGGAATCCCTTATGGGAATCCACTTCGTGGATATGATGATAGCCGTGTTGGGCCACTCACCCAAAGTGGAAGCCCTATTGGTGGAAATACGATGGTCAAATTTGGAACAGAATTCAGAGTTCCTTTTGCCGAAAACCCTGTAGTTTACGGGCTGGTTTTTGCTGAGATGGGAAATGTTTGGTCATCCACAGATTTAATGGAAAGATTAAGTTTACCTCGAAGTGGCCCATTAGATATGAAACGGTCTGCTGGAGCCGGTATTCGATTTTTTATGCCCATGATTGGGATGCTTGGGTTTGATATCGGATATGGGTTTGATCGGGTAAATCAGTATGGTGAGTTAGAACCGGAATGGAAAACTACACTCACATTTGGACAACAATTTTGACAAACAAGGAGGAAACCGTGAAAGGATTCTTACGACAATCACTCTTTATTCTTACTTTTTTAGGCATGGCATCAATGGTATCTGCCCAATTAAAGATCGGATATATTTTATCTGAAAGAATTCGTACAGAATATGAAGAGTTCAAAGAAGCAGAATCGCAACTTCAGCTTGAATATAGAAAAGTTCAATTCGAATTTGACCTTATGGTTCAAAAAATGGATAGTTTAAAAAATGACTATGATGTGAAGCGACTTATGGCATTGGATAAAGGTGAAAGTATTCGCCGAGAACTAGAGCAAATGGAAGTGGCAATCCAAAATTTTCAGGCTGAAAAAATTGGACCGCAAGGAGAACTCATGAGAAAGCAAGCTCAAATGGAATATGAGATTCTGGGTAAAGTAAAAAAGGCAGTAGATAAAGTCGCCATTGATGGTGGATTTGATTACATTATTGATGCATCAGTGGGCTTATTATATTACAAGCCAAAGTTCGATATGACTGACGATGTTCTCCATGAACTTCGGAATTTATCCTCCGATAAGTAATCAGATTTGAAGCTCACACTTCGTGAGATCGCCATTCATGTTGGCGGGAAAGTGATTGGAGATCCTGAAATAAATGTTTCAGGCGTTTCAGAAATCCAATCTAGTTCGCCAGGAACCATAACGTTTTTGGGGAATCCTAAGTATAAAAAATATATAGCCGGAACTCTGGCAGATGCCATTTTTATCAGTGATGAAAATCATTTAGATGGTAAAAATGGCATTCTTGTATCCAATCCACAATTGGCCATGGCAAGAACCCTCGCTCTATTCTTCCCTGAATCCGAAAAGAACTCCTTTATTCATTCTGATACAACTATCGATGCAACTGTATCTATTGGGAAAAATGTATCGATTGAACCGGGATGTGTTATTCACCCAAAGGCGGTAATTGGAAATGGCTCAAGATTAGGATCAAATACTGTGATTGGTCCCAATGTTATTTTGGGTGAAAAATGTCAAACACATGCGAATGTATCAATATATGGCAACAGTATAATTGGAGATCGGGTTCAAATTCATAGTGGAACATCCATTGGATGTGATGGATTTGGATTTATAACTCACGATGGTGTTCATGAAAAAATTCCCCAAACAGGTAATGTAGTTATTGGCAATGATGTTGAAATTGGATCTAACTGTGCAATCGATCGCGCGACCATTGGTTCCACAACAATTGGCAATATGACAAAAATTGATAATTTAGTTCATATCGCTCACAATGTTTCTATTGGAAAAGGATGCCTATTAACTGGCTCATTTGCTGTAGCAGGAAGTGCTATCATTGGCGATTATTGTACTTTTGCGGGGCAAGTCGGCGTTGCACCTCATGTGGAAATCGGAGCGCATTCAACATTTGCTGCAAAATCTGGAATTACAAAATCATTAAAAGGTGGTAAAGTCTATGCCGGTTATCCTGCTAGAGAAATTCGAGAGCACAATAAAAGGGAAGCACTTTTCAACGAAATTAGCCGAATGAGACAAAAACTTGACCAATTGATTCAAGGTGCGGAGGAGATGTAAATTTAAGGATGGAAAGAAAACAAAGAACAATTAAGTCGAGTCAGTCCTGTCAAGGTGTTGGGCTTCATACTGGCGTTGATACTAGTATTACATTTCATCCGGCTCCAGAAAATTTTGGAATCCGATTTGTTAGATCTGATATTCCTTCCAGTCCGGAGATTAAAGCCGATATTGATCATGTGGTGGATATATCCCGAGGAACAACTATTGAAGAAAATGATATAAGAATCCATACAGTTGAACATGCACTCGCCGCTGTAAGTGGGCTTCGAATTGATAATATGCTCATTGAGCTTACGGGTAAAGAACCTCCCGTGATGGATGGATCTGCAAAAGATTTTGTAGAGTGTTTAATAAAAGCTGGCATCAAATTTCAGAATAAAGAAAGAAAAGTTTTAGAAATTACTCGTGCGGTTAATTATACGAATCCGTATCGTGACATTGATATTCATGTAATTCCATCAGATAGATTTCGGATTACATTTATGGTGGAATACCCACTCCCTGCGTTAGGAACTCAGTACGAAGCAATTTATAATATGGAAGAAGATTTTGCCTTTGAAGTTGCACCCGCCCGAACTTTTTGTTTTTTGAGTGAAGTAGAAATGTTGAAAGAACGTGGATTAATTAAGGGCGGTGCTTTAGACAATGCCGTTGTTATTGTGGATAAAGAAATTGACAATTCAGAGATCGATAGATTGCGAGATTTATTCGGAATTGAACATAATATTATTCAAGGTGCGAACGGTATTTTGAATGGGAAAGTCCTTCGATTTAAAAATGAACCAGTTCGTCATAAAACATTAGATTTGATTGGGGATCTTGCTCTGTTAGGTGTTCCAATTAAAGGGCATGTAACTGCTGCGCGGGCCGGCCATGCCAGTAATGTTGAATTTGTTAAAAAATTGAAAAAAACATATGCCAAAGAATTGGCAGAATTATGGACAGAGAAAACTAATGACTGATATTTCTAAACAAATTATTTTTAATATTAATGATATAATAAAAGTTCTTCCTCACCGTTACCCTTTTATCTTAATTGATAAACTGGAGGTCTTGGATCCGGGGAAATCCCTGGTTGCCATAAAAAATGTGACCATTAACGAACCTTTTTTTCAAGGACATTTCCCAGGCCAGCCTGTGATGCCGGGTGTGTTATCCCTAGAAAGCATGGCGCAAGCCGGAGCCTTCCTTATGTTGAGTCAAGTAGAAGATCCGCTAACAAAGAATATGCTTTTTTCAACCATTGATAGAGCGAAATTCCGTAAACCAATTGTGCCTGGAGATCAACTCAAGATCTATATGGATCTTGTGAAAAGAAAACTCAGTATTTGCAAATTCCATGGACGGTGTTTTGTAGAAGATAAACTTGTTTCAGAGGCCTTTCTATCAGCAAATATTGTAGACCGTCCTAAAGAGGGCTAGCATTTCCACTGCAATCCACCCAACAGCACTTGTTGATTCATCTGCTGATTTGGGCGATCATGTTACCATTGGTCCGTATTCCGTTATTGAGGCCAATGTTACTCTTGGTAATAATGTAACCATTGGCAATCATGTTACTGTTTGCGACAATACTTCTGTTGGCAAAGATTCCCGAATTTTTCATTCCTGCTCTATTGGCGAAATCCCTCAAGATTTGAAATTTGGTGGCGAAAGAACAAAAACAATCATCGGTGAAAGAACGACTATTCGTGAATTTGTTACCATTAACCGTGGAACAGATGCACTTGGAAAAACTCAATTGGGGGCTGATTGTCTTTTAATGGCTTATGTTCATGTAGCTCATGATTGTGTCATTGGCGATAATGTAATTATGGCAAATATGGCAACATTAGGTGGACACGTAGAAATCGGAGATTGGGCTTCATTAGGCGGTGGTGTGTTGGTTCATCAATTTACTAAAGTTGGGAAACACGCATTTATAGGAGGTGGATTTAGAGTTGTTCAAGATGTACCACCTTTTATTCTATGTGCTGAAGAGCCTCTTCAATTTCAAGGTGTAAATCGTGTGGGCTTAAAACGTCGTGGATTTTCTGTAGAAGAAAGAAGTATTATTAAAAATACATATCAAATTTATTTTCGATCCGGATTAAATCGTAAAGAAGCCCTAACAAAGATCGAAACAAATATTCCAGATTCAAAATACAGAAACCAAATTGTTGAATTTATCCGTTCATCCGAACGGGGCATTATTTAGATTTATTCAATGAGATTAATTTTTAAATGTATGGTTCTTTTAAGTCCCATTTTTTCTCAATCTGCCGATTTCAGATTTGATTCTGTTGCGTGTCAGGATTGTGATGGCCACGCAAAGTCTGTTGTGTATTCCTCTTCTTCTTGGCTAAGTGAAACAGCTGCCATTGATCCAAATTCAAAAAATAGACTCATGATTCAGTCTGGGTTTTCTTCTACTACACGAAGAATATGGTCGAATTATTGGACTTACCCCAATTTGGATTTTGCAATCAAAACCACAAACAATTTGGCAATTACGGGAAAGATTTATGGATTCTCGTCGGAAAAAGAATCTCCTCAAGTTTTGGGTGCAGGTTTACAATATTTTTTTGGCGGGAAAGATACTTTAGATTGGGTTACGTCTATTCAACGAATTGATTTAAAAGGTTTAAATCATTTTCGTCTGACATCATTAACGTTTGATTTTCGTAAATGGGTTGATTGGAAAACTTTTCAATTTCGAATTGGAGCCGGTTCCAATTTTTTTAAAGAACAATCTTATTCAGGAAATCACAGTGCACCTTCAACTATGGAAGGCCAAATAAATTATATTGGATTGGATACGCTTAGGACATTCTCTATTTATAAAGTTGGTCTTGGAATGCGGATTAATCCCAATCTGTCATTTCTCACATTATTTCTCCAAAAAGAGCTTTTCTAATGTCAAAACGAATTTCCATTTTAGGCTCCACCGGATCCATCGGCGTCAATGCTTTAAAGGTGATTTCTCATTTAAAAGATGAGTTTGACATCGTATCATTGTCTGCCAACAAAAATGTAGATTTATTAATTGAGCAAGCAAATCAATTTCAACCTAAAGCTATTTGTATCGTGGATGAAGTTGGATTTCCTCAAGTGCAAAATACATTGGGATCATCTGG
>JABHAX010000196.1 GCA_018674095.1 Fidelibacterota bacterium | reverse complement strand
TCCGTAAATGCTGAGTTTAAAAAGAAACTTTTCAAATCTGGAAGTATCAATGATCCCAAATGAGATAAATGTTTATAAAATTTATAAGGTGTTTCGCTTTGGATTGCCACATCCTTTTTGGGATATATATTTTCTATTGGATGATCCGGCGCCTTGGTGCGCCATGAAGAAAATGCGGTATTCGTGATTAATTTTGTTTTATTTGCAACGCGGGAAGGATCAATATCCACCACGCGGGATGAGTCTGTTGTATTTAGGGTAAAAGCTGTAATAAATGAAGTTTCATTGTTCCAGCTTGCGCCAATGACCACATCGCCAACATCCGTATTCTGAATTGTTTCTCCCGTTTCAATATTATGCGTATAAAGATTGGGAGTAAAATCATACAAACCGGTATATGAAACTTTTTTCCCATTGGGATGCCAAATGGGAGCAAAATCACCTTCACGACTTTCTGTAATTTGACTCACGCGTCCTGTTTCCAATTCCAATATGTGCAAATCCATGAATCCATCGGGATCAGACTGTGCGAAAGCAATCGCTTTTCCATCAGGTCGCCACATGGGTGTAATAATTTGGGTGTCACCTTCATTCCTGGTTAAAGGTTTAATATCACTCCCATCCATATTCATGGTGTAGAGTTGGGTGGTTGAATTTTCGTGGGCAACAAAAACAATCTTTTTCCCATCAGGCGAAAATTTCGGATAATTGGCACGCATAGATGAAGTGAGTAGTGTTTTTTTCTTAGATTCAATATCTAATTTCCAAATGTCAAATAGAAGAGATTGTTTTTGTCCAAAACGGTATTTAGGATACACTATGGATTTTCCATCAGGAGAAACATCTAAGTTTTGCATCAATTCCCCAAAAACACCATGATCGTATTCTTTCAATTTCCATCTGGGTTTTATTTTTTTAGGCTTGTCACCTTTTTTTTCTGCTTTTTTTACTCGTTCTTTCCATTCCTTATTTTCTTTAGCTGTATCACGTGTGGCTACCACCAAAGATAAATCTCCTTGTCCTTTTGATAGTTGACCAATCATAGCTACGCGTAATGTATCGGTGAAATAATCAAAGGTTGCCATTCTTTTCAAGGGCAGTTTATGGACTTTCCCAATATCTTCCACTCTCTCTTTCTGGGCGCGTTGACCATAGAAAAATGTATTCATGTGGCGACGCCAATCTTCATTAAACTGTTTTAGTTTTACACCGGTATGTTTTTTGAAAGATTCCTTAAAATCTAATAATCCGACTTTGTTTCTTTCACTTAATATTTTAACAATAGTGGAATCACCAAAACGATCTGCGAGATAAAGGCTTTTAGAAAATCCATCATTGTGAGGGTCTTGAATTTTGTGGACAGTGTTTCGAATCACGTGACCTTTATGGGAAATGTCGTAACGGAAGGGGCGCCATTTTTCTGTATAATATTCTGCGATACCTTCAACAATCCAGCCCGGGACACCTGCGACTAAACTGCTCATTGGTTCCGGAAGCCATGTTTTAATTGTGTTATAATAAACTAAATGTTGGAGTTCGTGGGTTAACACAGTCCGCAGCCATTTTTCATCGCCAACCCAAAGCGCAGCATCATTTTGGTCCACCCAGATTACGGTATGATTACTAGGCATAGCAAAACCATTCAGCACTTCATCTTCTGTGGTAAACACAATATCTAAGCGGCGAAGTGTGTCCAAGCCCATTTGTTTCATTAAAATTGGACGAACTTGTTCGGCAATGGATGCGCCCTGAACTGCTATTTCTCGAATTTCCTCATGGTAATGCACATCGTAGTGTTCTGTTTCGATGGTATGCCATTTTAGTTCAGGATGGGTTCTGCCTGTAAACATCCAAGCGCCAGTGGCTTGCAATAAACTCGTTGTCAAAACCAAAAGGATTGAAAAATTTCTCATTATATTATATTCTCTTTTTTTATTAGGCCTAGTTTCTCTAGGTCTTGTTCTAATTGTTGAAAAGATTTAAAATGGATTCCTGTGAAACCCACTTCGATGGCAGCCAGAACATTTGATTCCATATCATCAATAAAAATGGAATTTTCAGGACGGGAATTTGCCAAGTGAGTTGCGGTTAAGTAAATCTCTTTATCGGGTTTTCGTAAACCAACGTCGAAAGAATATACAGCCCCATCCACCAAATGTGGAAACGCATAACGCTTATCTATCTCTTCACGTATATGCATAGAATTGGTATTTGACAAAAGCCAAATAGAGAAGTTATCTTTCAAATATTTTAAGATTTTTACTGTCCCTTTTTCTTTACCCAATAAAAGTTTCCAGGCTCGCCTAAAGTCAGATTCCTTTAAACAGCAGGGCTGGGGCAAAGATTCTTTGACAGCCAAAAACCAATCATGATCGCTTAACAAACCTTTTTCATATTTATCATGAGCTTCTATTGGAAATCGTTTCCGGACCTCTTCCACAGAAACATCCGTACAATCACTTAAATATTGAAGCGTTCTTTTGGGATGGATATCAATTAAAACACCACCAATATCAAAAAAAAATGTTTGTTTCATTTTACCACTCAAAGGGTCTATCCACCACTCTCCAGAAAAATAAGGATGCCACAGTTCTGTGGGGTTTCCACTTTTGTGATCTTTTTTCCATGATCTTGGGTGAGGGCAATTCTTTTAATTTAAAATACTGTTTAAATCCTTTTTGCACACCCAAATCCCCGGTTGGAAAAATATCAGGACGATTTAATGTAAACATGAGAAACATTTGTGCCGTCCAAGGTCCCACGCCTTTTATAGACACCAATTGATTCATAATGTCATCATCAGATAAACTTCCAAGGTTTTGATGATCCACGCTGCCATCCAAAAAGGCTTCCGAAATATTTTTAATGTATTTTGCCTTGGCATTAGAGAGTCCAACCGATCTTAATATTTCAGGGTCTGTTTTTAATACATCTTTCGGGGATGGATATTTTTTCTCTTTATAAAGTGCAACAAATCTGTCCGAAATTGTTTTTGCTGCTTTACCGCTGAGTTGCTGATAAATAATAGCACGAGTGAGTGACCGATAAAAATCCGTTTCCGGTTGTAAATCTTCCATTTGAAACGCATCAAGTAGGGGCGCCATTTCGGGGTCCAATTTTCTCAAAGCTGTTGCAGCTTTTTGAATGGATAGCGATTTAGGCTTTGCCACAGACATAGATTTGCATTCCGCTTTCTTCATCCATAGGCGAGCCGTCATAGTCTCCCATTTTCTTAATTATTTTTAGTCCAGCCTCGCTCAATAAAATATCCATTACATGAGGGTAAAACATGCGCATGCTGAAATGATATTCTTCCGGTTCCAAGACGCCATCCCGTTTCAATCGCCATGTCAATTTATTAATTAAGGATTCATCGTCAAATACATTGGTTTCCATAATTCGACACGGACTCCCATCAAAATAAAACAAGTTTGTTGCTGGGAAAAACCTTCCAGGTTCCCTATATAAAAAAGATGGATCTGGAATGAAAATCGAGACTAAAAATGTACCTTTATCTGATAAGTGTTTTTGAACTGATGTTAAACAATGGCTCGCATCTTCATCTGTTAAGTTATGGAGAAAGGAATTAAATCCAATAAAAATAAAATTGAATTCCTTTTTTAAAACAAATTGCCGCATGTCATTTTTAAGAAAAGTTGCACGATCTTTATATCTATTTTTCGCACTTGTTAGAAATTCATCACTGATATCAATTCCTGTATATTCTAAATTTAAATCGAGAATTAATTCTGCTAATCTTCCTGTTCCGGCAGCCAATTCTAAAACGGGTCCACCGGCTTTTTTTGCAACAGAACTTATAAAATCTTTGTCGCCATTATAGTTTTGATGAATCGCATTATAGAGCTCGGCTTTTGTATAAATATTAATCATGTTTTAGCTACTAAAAGTGCTAAAAACTGCAAAGAAATATTTTGTGTTGATATGTGATCTCAGCAGAACAAGAAGGTTTTACTTCAAGACAACCAGATCTTTCGTGGTTTTGTTTAAGATTTCACAATGATCCTCATGAATGATGACATCATCTTCAATCCGAACACCGCCCCATCCTGCAATATAAATTCCCGGTTCAATGGTCATTACATTGTTTGTTTCCAAAATGGCTTTACTTTCTGGGCTGAATCTAGGAGACGTATGAATTTCTAAACCGAGCCCGTGTCCTGTGCCATGGGTATAATAATCGCCATATCCCATTTCTTTGATGTAATCTCGTGTTGATGCATCCACCACCTTACAAGCAACACCTGCCTTGGCAGTATCGCAACCACGTTGTTGGGCCTCTTTCACAATACTATATACTTCGTGATGTTTTTCTGTTGCTTCTCCCACCACAGGAGTTCGGGTCATATCTGCATGATAGCCGCCATATTTTGCTGCAGCATCAATCACAATGAAATCGCCTTTTTGAAATTCCCGATCGGTGGGAACTGCATGAGGCAATGCACCATTTGGACCTGTTGCAACAATTGGAGAGTAGGATTCTCCTTCTGCATATTCTCGGTATTTAGACACCATGGTATTGGCGACTTGTTTTTCTGTAAACCCTGGACGTAACATGGGTAAAATTTCTTCATACACTATATCAGTTACTTCAACGGCTGTCCGCAAACAAGATAATTCATGTTCATCTTTCACGGCGGCTAAATCTTCAACAATCATGGATGAATTTTCCCAGTTCGTATTCGGGAATACTTTCACCATATTTTTATATTGGGCAAAACTCATGTGGTCACCTTCAAAGCCTAAATTAAGCCCATTTGGATTTAACTTATTTTTTTGGATTTGTGCAAAATGTGAACTCATATCTATGAATCGCTCAAACCCCTTTACTTGGTCTTTTGATTGCTCAATATAACGACCATCCGTGATAAAATATTGTCCTTCTGGTGTTACAAGGCATGATGCGGCTGAACCGGTAAAACCTGAGATGTACCGAATATTTGTTAAGTTGGTAATTAAAATTCCGTCTAACCCTTTTTTGCCTAGAGAATTTTTAAGATTTTCCTGACGTTTAGTATAAATTGAATTGCTCATAAATAGTGTTAATCCTTTTGATATTTAGAAATTAATGCTTGAATAATTTCCCTTTCCAGGGTAATCGATTGACTATTTTCACCCTTCTCTTCTAAAGCGTCTAATACGTCCATTGCTTGATGAAATAATCCCTGATTTTTTAGGACAGCTACCAAAGTAAAAGTGGCTAAACGAGAACTGACCTTTAAGGGTTCTACTGGACCATCTATTATCAGGTCTGGTGTCTTTTTCTTCTGTGGATTTAGCGGTTTACTCTCAGGTTTTATTTTAAGCGTGATGGGTTCTTTTTTAAAAGTAACTACTTTTTTCTTAACCCGTTTGTCTCCACTTGATTCCACTTTTTTAATAAAGTTTTTAGCTGTCTTATTCTCTGGGTCTAGCACTAAAACATGTTTCCACGATTTTAATAATCGACTCGATGCGCGACCCAACACGGTTTGGATTTCACATAACATTTCTGCGGCGGCTAAATGGTCATTAGAATACAAAATTGCATGTTCCAAAGCGATTTCTGCTTCTTTTAGATTTCCATCAGCTTTTTCGATTTGGGCCAATGTGAATAATCCCGCTGAATCATTTTGATGGTGAGTCAAACCAATTTTACATACTTTTCGAGCGCGCTTTAAATCATGTTGATTGAAATATAAATCCGCCAAAACAGGAAATAATATTGTGTCAAAATGGTCAGCAAAATAAAGCTCTAATTCAATCTGATTTTGGAGATTCATATTACCGTCGGTTGGTATTAACCCAATCTGTGATATAATCAATCGTATCCTGAACCGGTGTTCCAGGACCAAATAATTTGCCTACACCTTCACCTTCTAAGTCAGTCACATCCTTTTTAGGTATAATCCCACCTCCCACCAAAAGTACGTCGTTGAGTCCTTTCTCTTTCATAAGATCCAAGACTGTACGAAAAATGGTATTGTGCGCATTATTTAAACTGGAGAGTGCGATGACGTCCGCATCTTCTTGCTGAGCTGCGGATACGATCATTTCAGGCGTTTGACGCAATCCAAGATAGATTACTTCCATTCCAGCATCTCGATATGCGGCTGCTAATACTTTAATTCCCCGGTCATGTCCATCCAGTCCCGGCTTTGCCATAATGATTCTAATTTTACGTTCCATAGACGCGAAAATTAATCACCTTTGTCGAGAGTTCATAACCAAGAATCTTATGGAAACTTCGCT
>JABHAX010000002.1 GCA_018674095.1 Fidelibacterota bacterium | reverse complement strand
GCTTTTTTCAAGTGTGCCAAGGCTTTCACCAAAAGCTCCGGTTCCAGTTACGGAACCCTGCTGGCTACAGGGATGATGGCCATAGCAAAAGTAAAAAAAGGACAAACTGGAATTGAGTTGGAAGAGGTCTCTGGACTGTTTGATATAGCACTTGAGGCAATGCAAAAGCGGGGGAAGGCCAGTCTTGGAGACAAAACTGTCCTTGATGTGCTCGCCGCAGTCCGGGATGCATCCAAAAATCAAGCCGAGGGGCAGGTCTTGCTTGACAGTATCAACCAAGCCATCAATGATACCATGAATCAATTCCGGAATTGCCAGAGTCAAATTGGACGGGCAAGAATTTTTGGCGAAAAGTCCATCGGACTCGATGACCCAGGGATGCTGGCTTTCAAACGAATGTTTGAATCTTTGAATGTCGGCTCAGGGAATACTGCTTAGCCTAAAAATTCCAACAAACGCCGATTGACATCATCCGCTCTTTCCATTTGTACTAAGTTCCCGGCGGATTCAAAGATCTCAACTTCAACGGAAGATCCGGCGGAAGTAGAAAAGTTTCGGGCATGAGCGACGGGAATGATTCGGTCTTGTTCACCCCAAATCATGATAATCGAATTCCAATACAAAATTATTATCTTTACCGATACTGATTAAATTAGAATAAATTTAGAGTTCCAATCGCTTGGTCATTTAGTATTTTGAAGACATCAGACAATTATAAAATTGACCCATTTAAGAGATTGATCACCAAATATATCCTTTTTTTCAAATTCAGACCTGAGTGTTTAATAACAACAACACAATTCAAGTGCCTAGATAGGCTATTCCGTTATATGGCTAATGCTCATTACGGAAGGTTTCCTGTGCAGATTTTTGCTGGACCTCAATAAATTCCTTAGCGTGACGTGCAAGATCGTAACTGTCTTCCCAAAGGTTCCTCCATATACCTAGGATATTAGATAAATCAGGAGCCACAATTGCCGAGGAGAATGATTCGAACGTTATTGGTCCAGTATACCCAATATCTAGTAAAGCTTTAAAAATATCTCTGAAATCGATATTCCCAGTTCCCAAATAACCTCGATGAGATTCCCCGATATGGAAGTATCCGAGACGCTTGGCACATCCCCTGATGGCATTGCCCAATCCGCTTTCTTCAATGTTCATATGATATGAATCAAGGTGAACAGAAACATTGTTAGAACCGATAAGTTTGAGCATTTCCATTGCCTCAGCTCCTGTGTTAATCAGGTTTGTTTCATAGCGGTTAATAACCTCTATTCCAATAGCGACCTCTGCTGTTTTGGCTTTTTCAGCGATGCGGTATAGTATTTCGGCAGAATTATTAATTCCTCGCTCAGTTTTCGGGTGCATGTATTTAGTTAAAGCGGAAAACAGAACTCCACACATATGGGTTCCGCCAATGTCGCGAGTAACATTGAGCGCATCAATAAGGATGCTTTCCCCTCGTGCTACAACTTCTGGGTCTTCGCTGGAAATGTCAGCATGACGGGGAAGCCCAAGAGAAACTGTTGCACCAAGGTTATTTTCTTTCAATTGAGTATGCGTGTACTTAACATCTATACTCGAAGGATCTAAAGCTGGAATTTCTATGTAATCATATCCCAGTTCAGCAGTCTTAGTGATGGCCGTTCTGCATTCTTCATGACTCCAACCTCCAACCCAAACAAGTGCGTGTACTCCTAATTTACTTTTATTTTCCATAAACCCTTTTTTTCTGGAATGTTTTTGTGGTTTTAACAAGTATAATAATTATTATGTTTTCTTCTATATTGCAAAGTTTATTACTCTTGACACTAATTTTTTTCAATTCTATAATCATTTCCAATGAAACGTTAATTGTAAAATTAATTGTATTATTTGTCATAAAGATTGAAATGGAGTCCCATAAAAAACAATTAGGAAAAAATGGTTTTTGTGTTTTTGAAAAGGTTTTCAATCCAATTGATTTGGAACAAATCGTAAAAACTTCTCTTAAAGCAGTTGAAACCT
>JABHAX010000018.1 GCA_018674095.1 Fidelibacterota bacterium | reverse complement strand
TTAATGCCAAGGTATAAGCAAGCGAGCGTATTTAAATCCGGCAGCCCACTTGTATTTCAGTTCCATCTTTAAAAGGTTGTTTTTACCTTTGAAAGGTTTAAACGTAATACGAGTTATCATTTCATGTTTTCTGAAAATGAGAATATGATCAATTTAGTGGCTGTACTTACGGCCCTTCCGGGTGGTTACCGCAACAACAATGGTAATTACAATAATCAGGGCAACAACGGTTACTTCTGGTCTTCTACGGAGAACAATAGTAATAACGCGTGGTATCGGAAACTGAATTACAATAATTCAGACGTGAACCGTAACAATAACAATAAGAAATATGGGTTCTCTCTCCGTTGTGTTAGGCATTTGATCCAGTCTGTAAGTCATCTTCAACAATCTTTTTGAAGAGTTCAATCTTTAATAGATTTTAGAATCGAAGCAGCATAGAAAATGCAATTATCTTTATTTAAAAAACAAAACGAAGACAGAATTTTGACTGACCTTTTTCAGGCATATTTTGATGCTCGTAGGAATAAACGAAATACGATGAATGCACTGGCATTTGAACAGCATTTTGAAGAGCATATATTCCAATTATACGAAGAAATTATTTCAGGGAATTATATACCCAACAGAAGTATTTGCTTTATCGTTAATCAGCCTGTAAAAAGAGAAATATTTGCAGCAAATTTCCGAGATAGAGTTGTGCATCATCTTATTTACAATTACGTATCATCAATTTTTGAAGGAACCTTTATCAACGATAGTTATAGTTGCCGCGTAGGAAAAGGAACCCATTATGGCATTGGAAGAATTGACCATTTTATTCGTTCATGTTCACAAAATTACACCAAAGATGCGTACATCCTTAAATTGGATATTCAAGGATATTTCATGTCAATAAATCGTAAATATTTATTTAAAAAAGTAACAGAAGTTCTATTCTCAAAGCTACATCATATCGATTTTGATTTGTCATTGATACTGGGTTTAATCGAGAAAACAATATTTAATGATCCAACAAAAAAATGTATTATTAAAGGTAGTAAGGATGATTGGCAGAATTTGCCTAACGATAAAAGTCTTTTTACCGCGCAAAAAAATTGTGGATTACCCATCGGAAATTTGACATCACAATTATTTGGAAATGTATACTTAAATGAATTAGATCATTTTATTAAACGAGATTTGAAAATAAAAAATTATGGCAGATATGTGGATGATTTTGTCTTGGTTTATAAAAATAAAAAACATTTAAAGTCGTTAATACCTATAATTCGAAATTTTCTTTCAAAAAAATTAAAACTCAAACTACATGAGAAGAAAATTTATTTACAGCACTATACCAAAGGTGTAAAGTATTTGGGTGCGGTTATCAAACCGCATCGGATTTATGTTGCCAAACGAACTAAAGGCAACTTTTATAAAAGTATCCAAAAACAAAATATTATTGTTCGAGATCATAAACCTACACCTGAAGAGCGTGCGACATTTATCAGTAGCATGAATTCCTATCTTGGCATTTTACAGCATTATAAAACATACAAAATAAGAAAGAGAATGTTGTTTATTCATCTTTCAGTTTGGTGGTGGAATTATGTTTATTTAAGCGGTGGCATCCGAAAGTTTTCACAACACTAATCATTTGCCGCATCTCAACCTTTAAAAGGTTTGCCTAAAAACTTGGTGCTTTATTCTTCGATTTTGAGCCGTTCACCGGATTTTGGTTTTGTGATTTCTACATCCAATTCCCATAAAGCAGCAGCATTTTGAATCAACATCACTTCATTATCATGGATGAATTCATCCGCATTGGCAATATCGATAAATGAACTGAGAAGCGCATTCAATTGATCCAAATTTATTTCATTTGAATTTTTTATATTCATTAAAGAATCTTCATACTGTTTTTGTCTTGAGCCCTCATTTTTAAGATTAATGAATTTTCCGGTAGCCAATCCAAAATCAATATTAAAACTTTCATTTGTAACGTCTTTTACAAATTTTCCAAAACTTTCAAAAATAACTCCCTTTTCTGATTCATCAATTTCCTGATCAGCAAAAAAGGAAATACATAATAAGGAATAAAGAATATCATGATCCAAAGTCCAATCGATAGGT
>JABHAX010000195.1 GCA_018674095.1 Fidelibacterota bacterium | reverse complement strand
GGACAAAAAAAGGACATGTGGCATTGCTTGTGTAACATCCAGAATCTACTTTATAATTGAATTCGCCCAAACTGTCTTGTGTGGTTTGCGGAATACCATATCTTTAACCAACTTGATTCAGTTTCAATTTTCCATCGAAATTCGGATACATTTTGTAATACAAAAGTCAATGAATCTGCTGTGACACGCCAATCATAATTTCGATAGGAACAAGTGACTGCGGTGCAGGAGAGTTCAATCATGGTGCCATCGTCCGAAAATATCCACTTTAAATCCGGTAATGAATCTAATTTTTCTCCATTCACCGTTTCTATCCCTAAGGTCCATTCACCTATCAAATCCGGTAGCTGCTTTTCAGAAGATGCTGGATTGTTACCGCATCCTGAAAAGGATAAGAAACCTATGCATAAACTCCCGAATAATTTTATCTGGAGACGGCCAAAAGGGAGTTGGGAAATCCAACTCCCTTTTAGTTGACCGTTTTTTGCCCTTTTATCTCTCCCAAGGAGGAAATCAGGGTTTAGGGCAATACTCATGTTTCGATTTCCACAGTAGGGTAAAAGGTGGCTAGGGCAAACCAATATGAGATAAATCCTGGTGCTATTTGCAAAGATTCTGCTGAATCATGCCCAATCCCCAGAATAGAATATTGGTCTCCGGATTCGTCTTTTAATATGATTTCCCCTGTTGCTAGGGACCATGTTTCAATAGACAAAATTTTGGATGTTTCAAAAGCGATGGCAATATCATCAACGCCTGATAAAATAACAGAAATAGGCGTTCCTTGAATCGTATCGGTAATAATGAGAGGATTTGAAGTTTTATCAATGGGGTAAGCCTTTTGTTCATTCGAATAAATAACACCCAAAACCCTGTCTTTTGCTGCCAGACGATCATCCAGAGATTCAAGTGGAAAATAAAGAAAATCATTACATTGGTTCGAACTGCAAGTTTTATAATCGCCGTATGGATATTGATCGTAATTCCGAGAATGACCTGTATTCGCATTGATTACTTTTGTATCAGGAAAGAGTTTTTTCCAATTGCCCCAGGATGTTTCAATGAGTGGTTTTAATTTAAGATTGGTTCCCTGAAGTTTTCCGGCGGCAGATTTCAGCGATAATTGTGGCCAATAGCTGTCTGTTTTTCTGTCGTACATGATGAGATTGCTGTTATATAACAATCCAGAAACACCAAATTCTCTACTAGAATTCAAATGAAGCGCACTACCCGTTAAAGGACAATAGGAGATTGTATATTCATCTTCATTCACAATTTCATGCCAATCAAGAATTGAATGCGGATAAGCTATGGCTTGTTCGCCATCCAATATTCCCACGATGCGTTCGGTATCATCCAGAAAATTTAAAGAAGACCCATTCACTTCGGAGCGATTCGGATTTTCCAGAGAGGGAATACAATCTTTTCCATTATAACATCCTTGTCGAATAAAATTAGAATTAATGAGCCAATCTAATTCTTCATAAGAATCGTTTCCAGTTTCCTGACAAGAAACGGTGAATAACATTATGGGAAAAACCAAAATATTAAGGTAAGAATTCATTATATTATTTCAATAAAATCAGTTTTTGAGATTGAGAAACAAATCCATCAGTTAAGTGAATAAAATATATCCCTGAAGGATGATGGGTCCCATTCCAGTTTATATTATGAGTTCCTGCGGTGATTGTTCCCTGCATCACCGTTTCTACCCATCGGGCATTTAAATCATAAATATTCAGAGATACATTCTTAACCGTTGCATCTAAATTAAATTGAATGTTCGTAGTTGGGTTAAATGGATTGGGGTAGGGAGGAAGAAGTTCAAATATTTTTGGAATGGCAGAATCATCAATCCCGTTTTCCCCATCCATTATGATTTCTAATGTATGAAGTATGGAATTGGGATCATATTCTGTTTTTGCCAAACGGACAATCCCATATTGGTCAATAACAAAATCTCTGGGATAAGGCGATTGGCTTCCAGGAATATTATATAAACTTCGCACATTTTCTGTATCTCTTAGTACAGGAAAAGTAATCCCCTGATCCTCTATAAAATTTTCAATATCTGTAATGGATTGACTGCTAATTCCCACAACTTGTAATCCATCTGCGTGTAATTCCTGCCAAATGGAAACTTCTATGTCCGAAAACTCCGGCGCGCAGACGGGTCACCATGTAGCAAAAAAAGCGATTAAAACCGGTGATTCCACCCATTCAATTAAGGAAAAGTTCCCACTTCCATTGACAATAGGTAATTCAAATAATGGTGCAGGGTCTCCCGGCATAGGGCCATAAGGGAAATTGCCAAGAATTTCCAAGTGCTGACTAGGTAAACTCACCTCATTGGACAGGATTTGAACTGTTTCACTCCAGCCACCAGAATTAGGTGAATAAGAAACAGTCAGAGATGTTGAATTTTCCGGTGAAATTGATGAATTATTAATCGTATATGTAAAATCCTGATTATTGGATTGGATGTCTACGATTTCTAGAATTTCTGACCCGCTATTTTTCAGGGAAATTGATTCAGTTCGGGATTGATTTTGAAATGTTCGGGTAAATTCAATTCTATGAGATTCCATATCTAAATCGGGGCCAGAAACTTGTCCAAATTCATAAACACTAAATCGCAACCATTCTGCAGAAAAAATGTGATTCTCAACCATGGCCACTGCCATGACTCTTTCACCGTTATTTTTTATCCCAACTCGGGATAATCCATTGTTCGAAACTTGCAATATTTCCACATCATCCCAATCAGAGACGGCGACTAAGTCACCACTTGTTGAGACACGAGATGCAAAACCCGTCGTATTATAATTATCGATAAAAATTGGATTCTCAGGGTCACTTATATTAATAAGGTCAACTCCGGCTGCTCCCACCGCCACAACAATGTAATTGCCTACTTTATCTAAATCTCTGGCGGAACCACTGGTTGGCAGGACAGAAAGGAGAGTGGGATTGGATGGAGATGAAATATCTAATATTCGCAATCCACCCGACCCATCAGCGACATAAAGTAATTGATTTTCTGACAGGGTAGCCCAAGCATTATTTGTCTCAATTTCTGACAAAGATGTAGGGGGAACCCCATTTGAAATATCTACTATTTCTACGCCATGTTGATGTCGAGATAAAAAAAGTAAATTTCCGGAAGATGATGGGTGCTCATAACGATAAGCTTGACTTCCATAATCGCCAGCACCTTGGGGCGAATTGGGATCAGAAATATCAATGATTTTTACGCCACATTCTCGCCCCGTTCCGTAGGCATAATTCCCGGATACTGTCCAAGCATACAATCGACCATAATCACAGCCATAGGCAGAATATTCTGAAATAACTTGAACATCAGTAGGATCAGAAATATCTAGTATATTGAGTCCACCCAATCCACCAGGAACAAAAGCCAGGTTTTCATGGATATAAATGTCTAATAATTCAATATTGCCTAAACCGATATTTTGAACTTGTTTCAAGTTCTTGCCGCTTAGACTAGTAAATACGATTAAGGTTGTGAGAAAATATTTAATGAAACGCATGGATTACTCCTACTAATTCTAATGAATTTTAAGACATATCATTAATAGGAAGTGTCGCTTGACTGACACTTGATGAGATTTGGGGAGTGATTGTGGGATTTAAAACCGGAAAGATGTTCCTAAAAATAAATGAATTAAAGGATTTTCTATATCATCGATCACGGTATCTACGGTTCCATAGAGATAAATTGAATTTATTATTTTTTGATTATAGGTCATTGAAACTGTTTGCTGAAAATAATCAAATGGTGAAACACCATAGCCATATTGATATATTTCATATTCAAAATAAATTTGACCAAACTGGCCCATTTCTCTATCATATTGAAACTGATTTTGTAACCCCTTTATTAAATTATTTTGAATCCAATTGACTGCCCAACTATATGAATTGATTGATTTGAATTGCCGTGTCCGCAAATTGAATTGAGCAACGTAAGCCAAGTCTCCAGAAGTTTGTTTTCGAATATTCCCCCCCAATTGAAAAGTCCCAAAATTTGGTAATACAAACCTTAATGAATTCAACCATCCTGAAATCAATTGATTAGACATAAGTGAATCCTGAACACTATCATAAGTTGATCGGTATAACGGTCTCATCCGTTGGGAAAACCGTGATTGAAAAGACATAACTTTCCCGAATCTGTATTGTAACGATATTTGTGATGATGTTTGGTTAAATCCTGTTCTGTCTCCCAGAGTTGTTCGGTAATAGTCAAAAATACCCATAGCTTTAAATGTAATTTGATCTTTGAACTTGCCGTTGACTTTTAAGTAAGAGAATTCACGGTCTACTGAGTGATCGGTATATTGGCCAACGATACTAGAGGTAACTTTAAAAAGTAACGATGGTAAAGATTTTTGAAAAGTGGTGAATATCCCTATTTTTGTAATTGAAAAATCGGGTATAAATTCTTCAGGGTCTGGTTGGGCTCCGATTAAACTTCCTACAGAAAAGTGGTTTCTTTTTTTCCATTGGACCATGACACCATCTGTTGCACCAATTCCGGATAATTCGGATGAAAAAACGCGTCCTAATTGAATAAAAGTTCCGGACGATTTTGAACCCAGATCCATTTTAGCTTGATAAAGACTAAACTGATTCGTGGTTGAATTAGATCGTCCAAAAACCCAGAACCGATATTTCTTGTATTTAGCATTATACTGTAAGGAATTATAAATTCGAAACTCATCCGTTATTTGGTTATAATTCGATCGAATAGATGCGGTACCATGTTGGGAAAAATGTCTACCTTTTTTTAGCTTTTCAACTATAGGAATTTCTTCAGTTGTGTCAGAATGGGTGGAATCTATTTGAATAGGTATAATGGTTCTTCGTAATGTCACTAAATCACCTAATTTAAATTGGATTTCAGGAGTGAGGATTTCGCTCACTGAAGATTTGTTGGCAACATGTGAAACAATTAATACACCCAATATTTCCGCACGTCTTGAAACATCCAATGTATCTCCGATAATAATTTGATTATTCGCCCCTAAATCACAATATACCTGATCCGCAGTGAAATAGGTTACCCTACCCGTGATTTTTTCAGTTTCGGAAATATTATTTGATAAGATCATGGTAGATAATAAAAGAAGACAGGAAATGTATTTAATCATTTTCTTCTCCGTTAGGATGGCATGAAAAGCAAGCTGTGTTCTCATAAAAATATCCCGACTCATCATCATGTTTATTATCCATATCATTTTGGTTATGCTCATGGCAAACACCATTCAATCCACAGGAAAAATCAGTATAATCCGATGGATTTGTATGACATTCGGCCATACATGTTGACCATTCACCTTTATGTTCCCCTGAATTGATAGGAAAGAATAAAATATCATGGCGACCCATATCCATGTTTATAAATGATCGGGTATTATGGCACTGTTCACAAAATTCATTATTGGGATGATTCCCATTCTGGGATGTGGTTTGGAAACTTTTTCATGAATTCTTTTTTTCTTTTATGCCGAATTCGTATTAAATCATCGTCATCGTCTTCCTCACCATTGGGATGGCATGAAAAGCAAGCTGTGCTCTCATAAAAATATCCTGACTCATCATCATGTTCATTATCCATATCATTTTGGTTATGCTCATGGCAAACACCATTCAATCCACAGGAAAAATCAGTATAATCCGATGGGTTTGTATGACATTCTGCCATGCATGTGGACCATTCACCTTTATGTTTTCCTGTATTGATAGGAAAGAAAGAAATATCATGGCGACCCATATCCATGCTTATAAACGAACGGGTATTATGACACTGTTCACAAAATTCATTATCGGGATGATTCCCCGTTGCTAAGGCTGAATTATATTCAGATGCATGGCAGGAAATGCACTCTGATGATATTAAGTCAACCATCGCATTTTTGTGACAAGAAAAACAATCAATACGATTATGTGCACCAACGAGTGGGAAATTTGTGAATTCATGCCCAGCCCATTGCCCCAAATGATTCCATGATTTCTCTGTGTGGCAAGTTGAGCACGTTTCCCCAAAATTGCCTCCATGAATATCAAGATGGCATGTGGTGCAATTTGAATTCACTTTTGAAAATTGATGACGTTTTTCAACCGTGTTACCAATATGGCATTGTACACAATCAGCTTTTAAGTGTTGGCCTAACAATGGAAAATAAGTCATGGTATGATGAAATTTCTTTTCCGATGAAAGGGGAAGCCATTGGCCCGGAGAATGACATTGGTCACAGGCAAGACTAGTTTGAATCCCATTCTGAGAAAATGAGATTGAAAAAAATAAAATAGTGCTGAATATTTTCATTGTGGTAAGTAATTCGGAAACTTTTTCATGAATGCTTTTTCTCTTTTAAAGCGAATCTGCCTTAAATCGTCATCATCATCGTCATCGTCTTCCTCACCATTGGGATGACAATTATAGCAAGCAGAACTTTCGTAAACGTAATCATTTTCATCATCATGCTCATCATCCATATCCGTTTGATTATGCTCATGGCAAACGCCATTTAGCCCACATGAAAATTGGGAGAAGTCTTCGGGGATTATGTGACATTCAGCAGTGCATGTGGTCCATTCATCTTCGTGTTCACCTGAGAAAATTGGGAAATAATCATTGTCATGGTTAAAAGTCGCATCATCCCAATCCGTTGTTGTATGACACATTTCACAATTTAGCGGAAAAACAAAATTCACATGAGATGGTGTGGACTGATAATCATCCAAGTGACAATTCTGACACCCGTCAGTGATACCTACATGTGAAAAAGTTGCACCATCCCAAGTTGTGGTACTCGTGTGGCAATCTTCACAAGTCGTAGAAAATCCATCATGAGAAGGATCATCGGCCGAATTATAATCCGGCATGTGACACGTGGCGCAGGCATCTTCCACATCATGGGAAAAAATATCAGGTTCCCACCCCAGTGTTACATGGCAATGTTCACAATAACCTACTGGGAATCCGTATTCGCCATGATTCGGATCGGTTGTTGCATTAAATTCATTCAAATGACAAATGGAATTGGCACAGGACTGGGGAGTAGAATTATAGACCTGATTTAAATGACATAAGGCACAGTCTGCAGGAATATGTAATCCGGTAAGTTCAAACCCTGTTTGAGAAGAATTATGGAGAAAATTTTCTATAATCCACGTAGAGGTGCTTTCGTGACAAAGTTCACAATTATCTTGAATATTGTCATTTCCGTGAGGCGGATCTTGAGAATCAGTATGTTCCGGTAAATGACATTCTTCACAATTCTGGTTGGAGAAATTTAAATGATCAAATATTAATGATGACCAAATAATACTCGTATGACACGATTCA
This sequence comes from Fidelibacterota bacterium, assembly GCA_018674095.1. Lineage (GTDB taxonomy): Bacteria > Fidelibacterota > Marinisomatia > Marinisomatales > UBA1611. Next base: position 5,253 of record JABHAX010000195.1, on the reverse strand, counting down.
CAATTTGCGTTTATTTGATGGGAAACATGATCGTACTCTGACAAGGAAGCATTTGATGTGGCAATACCATTTTCAATATGGCAACCATCACAGGAAAGGGGAAGATCGTAATTCCCATTGGCATGGCAGGATTGACAGTCCGTTGTTTCATGTGCTCCAAGTAAAGGAAACTCTGTTTCGTCATGATCAAAAATAGCCTCAGTCCATTGTTCCATAGAGTGACAAACATTACAGGACTGACCATAGGATAATGCTTGATGATCAGGTGCGTTTGGATAGGTTTCTGTTCCCGTGGCTTCATAATCTGATGCGTGGCAACTATAGCAATCCTGTGCTGTGGATGCAAAAACATTATTTAAATGACAAGATGTACAGTTTGCATTTGTATGCGCACCTTCCAATAAATATCCGGTTTGGTTTGCAGTGTGAGCAAAAGGAGAAATATCCCAATTGGAAGTTGTAGCATGGCACAATTGACAATCCGTATCAATATTTCCACCAGCATGAGGCGGATCTTGAGAATCAGTATGTTCCGGCAAATGACATTCTTGGCAATCCTGATCTGAAAAATTTAAATGATCAAATATTAATGATGACCAAATAATATTCGTATGACATGATTCACAATTAGCGTTTATTTGATGGGAAACATGATCGTACTCTGATAACGAAGCATTTGAATTAGCAATACCATTTTCAATATGGCAACCATCACAGGAAAGGGGAAGATCGTAATTCCCATTGGCATGACAGGATTGACAATCCGTTGTTTCATGAGCGCCAAGCAAAGAGAAGTCTGTTTGGTCATGGTCAAAAATAGCATCTTTCCATTTATTTGTAGTATGGCATAAAAGACAATCTTGCGAATAATTGAGTGCCGTATGGTCCATGGATTCAGGATATTGATTTGTTCCGGTTAAAGAAAAATCATTTAAATGGCAACTATAGCAATCTGTTGGTGTAGCAGTAAATTGAGAAGATGATTCTCCAAAATGGCACTGGTTGCATAAAACACCTTTGTGTCCATTAAGCAAGGGGAACTGTGTTTGGTTATGATCAAATGATTGTGAATTTACTGTCCAGGTTTGTTCCGTATGGCATTGTAAACAATTGTTGCCTAATTCACTTTTATGCACATCAATATGACAGGAAGTACATTCAGAATTTTCTTTTTGAAATTGATGCTTTTCAACATTTGTTTCCCCGAGATGGCAACCGAAACAATTTTGAATTTTGTGAATTCCCTTTAGTGAAAAACCGGTAGTCCCATGGTTAAAGCCAGAAAATGTTAATTTCTCCCAGCCTCCCGAGCTATGGCAATCACTACAATCATAACCGGGAACAATTAACTCTGAATTTTGAAGGCCAAATATGGCTGAAAGAAAAAGAACTAAAACAAATGATTTAACTTTTTTTCTCATTAAATGAATGACAATTTTCGCATTTATGTGGAATAGGTTCGTACCGAATATAATTACCGTTCCAATCTTTTTCTGGTAAATGACATTTTGTACATGATACGTTTATATGTTCACCATCCAAAGGGAAATTTGTTTTCTCATGATCAAATTTAGCCATTAAAAATGTTTGTGTTGTGTGGCAATCCTTACATAATAGAGGATTATTTCTTTGGGTGAATTGTTTTCTGTGTACATCTGTATGGCATGAATTACATTGTAAAACAGCCCATTTAAATTGTGCATAATTTTTTAATGAACCATCTTCAATTGGTTTGTGGCATAGGACGCATGGAATAGCAAAATGGCTTCCATCTAACTTGAATCGGGATTGATCATGATCAGCAAAAGAATAAGTGGTTGGGATAAATCCACCAACTGTGTGGCAAGATTCGCATGCGCCTTTGTCATTCCTTTCCGAAAATTGGCCTCCGTGTTTATCCACATGGCAATCACTACACTGTTTAAAGGATGGCAACAATCCGGCTAATTCCTCTTTATGACAGGCCATGCAATCTTGATTAAAATGTAGACCTTGTAAAGGATATTCAGTTTCATTATGGTCAAAGGGAATCAAGCTTTCTGTCCATCCTTTTTCGGTTGTATGACACGTTTCACATTTATTTCCATAAGCGCCTTTGTGAATATCCGTGTGGCAGGATCCACATGTTTGATATTCTAAATCTGTCAATTGCATGATGGGTGGTTTTCGAAGTTGATCCACCACATGGCACTTCTCACAATCTACTTTTTTATGTTCACCTGTAAGTCGAAATTTTGCCAAATCATGATTAAATGATTCTCGGCTTTCCTTCCAATCTGTCGTTGTATGACAAGAAGCACAATCTTGTGAAACTTCATCACGGTGTATATCTTCATGGCATCCGCTACATGTATTTGCGACCCCTAAAAATGTTCGTTCAGAAATGGGCTCGTTTGGATATTTTTTCACCCAGTTTAATACAGATGACTCTACAATATTTTTTTCAATATGACATTTCCGGCACTCCAAGTTTTTATGTTTACCGGTTAAATCGAAACCCACATTTAAATGGTCATATTTCTTTTCACCTTTTTCCCAATGAACCAGTTTGAATTCTCGACTGTTATGGTCAGGGTGACATTTGCCACAATCTTCCTGTTTATCTTTATGAAACCCCTGGTTTTGGTCAATGCGCATTTTTATGGGTAAATGGCACTCCACACATCCACTTGAAAGAGATTTGCCACCCACTTCGTGGCATTGAGTGCAATTGTTCGTTCCTTCTAAAAAAGAATGAACCTTAGCTAATTCTCCGGGTGAAAATTGGGCATTCAAAATTCCTTTAAAAATAAATAACCCAAAAAACCAAAGAACGAGTTTTGGGTATATTTTATACATATTCTTCGGTTTTGGTTTTTATTTCAACCCCAAAATCAATTCCAATGGAGTCTAAAAGAGGAAAGGGAAGTTCGCCACCTGCAAAAATGAAAACAAAATCATTCTTGATAGTTTGAGTTTCTTCATTGGTCGTAACAGTCACCGAATCTACTGTGATTTCCTTAACCGTTGAATCAAAAACAACATTTATTGTTTTTTGGACTATGGCTGTTTCAATATTCTTTTCATTTCTCGACTTTAACCTGAAAAAATTTGATTTCCGATAGGAAATGGTAACATTGTTTCCTTTTTGATGAGCGAGTCCAATCGCCGCTTCTATGGCACTATCCCCACCGCCAACGACGAGGATATTTTGATTTTTGTATGTTTCAGCATCTAAAAGTTTATACATGACTTTTGGAAAATCTTCACCCGGAACACCCAACTTTCTTGGTGTGCCACGTCGTCCCAAGGCAAGAATCACATATTTGGCATCATATTCATTTTTCGACGTGGAAATTTTAAATCCGTTTGGTAAAGGAGTGATTCCTATCAATTTCTCTTTAATATGAATATTAACTTTATAATCCCTAATCATAGTTTCCCAATAGTCTAGAAGAACTTCCTTTTGGTATTCACCTTCTTTTAAATGACCGAAAAGCGGAATATTAACGGCCTGAATCAAAGTCATCTTTTGACGTGGATAATGTAAAATTGTTCCACCAGTATCAGATTGGTCAATCAATAAATAATTAAGTCCCCGTTCAATAGATTGTAATGCAGCTGCTAATCCAGAAGGTCCTGCGCCTACTATGATCACATCTAGTTTACCATTTTTTGAAGACTTGGTTTTTGAATGAATATGTTCAATAGCTTTCACACCATGTTCAATTGCATTTCGGATCAACGCCATACCACTTAATTCACCCGTAATGTAAATCCCTGGAATATTAGATTCGAAATTTTCTGAAATCCTTGGAATATCTTGGCGTTCGCTGATATCTCCCAAGCCAATTTCAATTGCACCAACAGGACAATTTTCAGCACATTTCCCATGTCCAATACAATGGCTCCCATGGATAACTGTTGCTTTTCCATCGATGAGTCCTAGAACATCACCTTCCGGGCAAACATCAACACATATTCCGCAGCCGATACATTCACTTTGATTGATAATGGGATGTTGAAGCAAGGGTTTATCTTGCCCTTTTGCTCGTGTTTCAGCTAATCTTATTTTTGCACGAGATTCTTTTTTTCTCATGCTATAAATATAGGGTAATATAAATATTGAAATGATTATCGCCCCCATGAGAAACGTAGCGACTGATTCATTTTCTATTAGAAAATCCACGTGTAACCCAATGTAACTGTAACGCCAATATGGATAATCATAATTACTATCATCGTATAGGCAAAAGGTTTGTGGATGACATGCCAATAATGAAAAAGTGTGTGTGCCGCGTCCCAAAATGCTATTTGCCTAGATAATTGGACATCCTTTTTAACGAGATATTTCAGTTCTTTTTCTTTTTCGGGTGGGATATTTACAGCTTTTATGATTTTTTTAATAAGAACGTGATATTGGAACCAACCCACCAAATCCATATATAGAAATGAAAAATAACCAGCGAGCCCACGTTCCTTAAGTTTTGTAGAATTTGAAAATTCGTCAATGAGTAATAAATGCTCAGTATTTAATCCATATTCATCCTTCATAATTGACAATAGTTTTGACCGTTCTTGCCTAACATCTGATAAGGATAATTCTACGCCGGATAATTGTCTGGGGATTTTCACATAGATGTAGCGACCGATGAACCCACTTACCATTACAGCTATCATCGACCAATATGAAATTGAAACAAGCCCCCCGAATTTAAATGCCGTATGAAATGTGATCAATATCGGTCCTGCAATACCCAGAAAAATATGATAATTCAACCACGTGGGCAGTTTCCCCCATCCATGAAAAACCCTAAATCGTTTTCGAACTGAATATAAAAATAAAAGAATAAGCATACTGCTGCCTATGATTCCAAGTCCATGCCCATATAGGCCACTGGGTTTCCAATGAGCATGTTCGGGGAGACGAGGGCGTTCAATTAAAGAAGATAAGTAATAGATACCAGTTTCTTGATAAGTGAACCATAAAATCGCCAAGAGAGAGGTAATACCGAGAAAAAGTAAAATTCGATGCATGATTTCCAAAGATGTTAATTCAATAGTTAATATCTAATAAAGTATTTAAAGAACAAAATGATATTCAGATTGAATATGTTTTTTTATTTGCTAACGTAAATTTATCCTTGATTTATAAATAAAAAAATTATAACATTGAGTTAGTGAACACTAACAAACACCATCAAATTTTAAGATTATGAACGATTATAGCGACAGACAAAACCAAATTATTCAGGAATCAATCCAATTGATTGC
>JABHAX010000194.1 GCA_018674095.1 Fidelibacterota bacterium | reverse complement strand
TGTCTGCTTTTTTACCAATTCTGGCAGCGAAGCCAATGACTTGGCTCTACGTATTGCTCGTCACGTCACCCAAAGCAAAGAAACAATCGTCCTGGATGCTGCTTATCATGGCAATCTGTCTTCCTTGATCGAGATCAGCCCTTATAAACATAATGGAAAGGGTGGAAGCGGCGCCCCTGATTTTGTTCATACGGTTCCAATGCCGGATCCATTTCGTGGAAAATATCGGGGGAAAGACTCTGGAACAGCGTATGCAAATGAAGTTCAAATTATACTTGATAAAATTCAAGAACCTGGAAAACGAGTTTCTGTATTTATTGCTGAATCACTCATGGGTTGCGGTGGACAATTAGTACCACCACAAGGGTTCCTGAAAGAATCATTCCAGAAAGTAAGAAAGGCTGGGGGGCTCTGTATTGCCGATGAAGTGCAGATAGGGTTTGGAAGAATGGGCGATCATTTTTGGGGATTTGAGACTCAAGGTATTATTCCAGATATTGTGACTATGGGAAAACCCATGGGCAATGGTCATCCACTTTCTGCGGTAGTTACCAGCAAAGCCATTGCGGAAGAATTCAATAACGGCATGGAATATTTCAATTCATTTGGTGGGAATCCTGTTTCCTGTGCCGTAGGACATGCGGTCTTGAATGTGATAGAAGATGAAGGGCTACAGCAGAATGCGAAAGATGTTGGTAAATATTTGAAATCATTATTAAACGAATTAAAAGAAAAACATTCTCTCATTGGCGATGTGAGAGGATATGGATTATTCCTTGGGGTAGAATTGGTTCGCAATCTAGAATCTTTAGACCCAGCAGATAAAGAAACAGACCAAATTGTGAATGCCATGAAAGAAAAAGGAATCCTAATCAGCTCCGATGGGCCGGATCACAATATAATAAAAATAAAACCGCCGTTAGTTTTTAATCGAGAAAATGCTCTTTTCTTCACCGAAACATTGGACGAAATTCTATCTTAGGATAAGGACAGATTATACACATGAATAAACCAATACTAGTTGGGGGACTGCTCATAATATTTATTATTGCAATAATTATTTTGAATAAAGCAACAGATATGAAAGTGGAAAAATATTGGGAAGACCCTACCGTTTTTCAAGTAAATCGGGAAGAACCGCGAGCTCATTTTTTCCCGTTTGAATCTGAAAAACTGGCTATTGAAAACGATCTAGCAAAGTCAAAATATTTTCAATCCCTGAACGGGACATGGAAATTTCATTTTGCAAAAAATCCTGGCAAAAAACCAAAAAGGTTTTATCAATCAAGTTACAGTGTCAAAAACTGGGACGACATTACAGTTCCTGGCCATTGGGAAATGCAGGGCTATTCCGTTCCCATTTATCTCGATGAAGAGTATCCCTTTAATCCGGATCCGCCAAAAGTCCCGTTTGATTATAATACGGTGGGTTCCTATGTAAAAATGTTCGACATAAACGAAGCATGGAATGGCCGGGATATTTTTATTCGTTTCGGTGGCGTTCGTTCCGCTTTTTATGTTTGGTTAAATGGGAATTTTATTGGCTACAGCCAAGGGTCAAAAACACCTGCAGAATTCAACATTACTAATTTGGTTAAAAATGGTAAAAATAAACTTGCTGTGGAAGTTTACCGGTTTTCGGATGGCTCCTATTTAGAGGGGCAAGACACTTGGCGGGTCAGCGGATTAGAAAGAGATGTTTACCTTTATGCTGCACCCAAAGCCCGTATTTCAGATTTCTTTGTATATGCCGATCTGAATAAAGATGGCCGTTCTGCCAATTTTTCTGTCAAGGTTGACCTTTTTAATCCAGAACGATTTACGGGTAAATATAAAATCGATGCAGTCCTAAAAGGGAAACGTGTTCTTTATAAGAAGGATTACACCGTAGCTATCGATTCAACAAATTCGGTTGAATTTCAGACAACTTTTTCGAAAGTCAAATCGTGGTCTGCCGAAACGCCTTATCTTTATGACTTACAAATTATGCTTACTGATCCCCAAGGGAATTTGGTGGAATCATTTACACAAAAAGTGGGATTTAAACGGGTAGAAGTGAAAAAT
>JABHAX010000017.1 GCA_018674095.1 Fidelibacterota bacterium | reverse complement strand
CCGTGTTTCTGTTAAGGTGAATTTATTTTTCAGTGGATCAAAATTATCGGTCCGCCCAGCAACTTGAGTGGGCTGAAAAGTCACACCGCGAAGACAGCGGTATTCCAGCGCAAAATCAATTATTTTTCCAATTTCATCATCATTTTGTCCTCGTTCCAGCGTTACAACCAATGTGGAATGAATATTGAATTTTTCCAGTTTCTCCAGTGCTTTTTGTCTTTTTGCAGACAAATCTTTCCCCCGAAGCTTTGTTAATACTTCCGGTTTAAATGAATCAAACTGAAGATAGATTTCAATTCCCGGCATGTATTCATTCAGACGCTCAGCAAATCCTTTATCATCTGCAATTCGAATCCCGTTTGTATTAATCATAATGTGGCGAATCGGGAGCGTTTTGGCATAGTCCAATATGTCAAAAAATTGCGGATGAATCGTAGGCTCACCACCGCTGATTTGAACAATATCCGGCTCACCTTCGCTGGCCACCACCGCATCCAGCATAGTCTTTACTTCTTCAAAAGTTCTGTGACGACCGTAAGTGGGGGAAGAGCCTGCATAACAAGTGGGGCACGTAAGATTACAGCGATCTGTTATTTCTACAATGGTAACACAGGAATGTTGTTCGTGGTCGGTACATAATCCACAATCGTAGGGACAGCCGTATTCCACTTTTGTGTTAAACTTTTTAGGAAGATCAGACGGCTTAATGTAATGCCTGATCTTTTTATAATATTCAATGTCTGTGGCAATGAGTGTTTTTTCCGGTCCATGATCTAGGCAATTTTTGAGCATGAAAACATTCTCATCCTGGAAAACGATTTTGGCATCCACCCGCTCCAAGCAGGTACTGCACATGCTTTGTGTAAAATCGTAATAAGTGTAGTTTCGTGCGGACATTTTTAGGGTATTAAATTTTCCAATAAAACGAAACAAAAGGCCTTTGGAAATGAAAGCCAATCCAAAAATCTTCTGAAAAAGTAATTCTATTGGTTAAAAACCCGATATCAAAATGCAATGGGGTTGCCATTTTACTATCACTTCCAAAGTTCTGGGTTTCGGGATAGTAGGCATCATAAAATATTTCTGCCATAACTTTTACGCTTTGGGTTACATCCGTATCAAAGGCAGCAAAGAGCCGAGGTGCAATATCTTCATCGGGATACATTACTGCACTCGCGCCAAATGTTGTATTCATACGACCATCCCCGCCGGTGCGAAGCTTTGATATTGTGTAAGCACCAAATAACTCAAACCACATTTGGTCGCCTTCGCCAAAACCATCATTATAATTTCCATTTTCATTTTTTGTTGAGCCCAAACGAACATACCCACCGCGAACACCGTTGCCATTATAATCATCCCATCTATCATCCACCCATTTATATTTACCGGGCAAACCCCGAGTGTGCATGTGAATCCCCGCCGCCGCCGCCGTCTCTGATTCAATGGTTCCACTTTTAAAGAACGTCACCTTGGGTCGAATATTAAAATCATTAATAAAGTAACTAGTCCAACGAGATGTAACTTGAACCTTATCGGTTAAACCAAACCCCCAAGAAAGTCCGCTCATATAGAGCTTGTTTTTTCCAATAGTATAACCCGTTGGGTCAAACCATACATCCATGAGTCGTTCTTTGGAAAAGAACCATTCATCGCTGCCGGCAGAGGAAGAAACCACTGTTGTGCCGAAAGGTGTATGTCGAACGGTTTGTACTGATGTCCCAGCTTCATCAATGGTGTCAATTTGGTCTGCAGGAATTGATACATTTCCAAAAGCGGTGGCGACAACAATTTCGGTTGCAGATCGACTTACCAATGTACCGCCAATTTTATCTCCCGACATTAACTTGACTGTGATAACTCGCTCTTTCAAATCAGATTTATTAATAACCATTTGTCCCATGAGCGGGTTAATGATAGTAAGGGTGGTGTCTGTTTCTTCAACAACTTGCCCTGTGATCTTGTCCCCGGATTTCAAGGTTAATGTTTTTGAGTCTTGAGCCAATAAAAGCCCACCAAATACAAGGGTAAGAAATAGGATAGTAAATTTCATTATTATATCTTCCTGTTAATTAAAGTTTCCAATAAAAGGCAATAAATGGTTTTTGAAAATGGTAACCTACCCAAAGGTTTTCTGATGCGCCCATGAACCAAAGTAATGGAATTTTATTTGTCATAAATCCAATATCAAAAAATACATCTGAGTTCGAATCATCACTATTATCTACAAAGTCTACCCACTCTATATAGTAAGGATCGTAAAAGATTTCTGCCATGACCTTCACACTGCGAGTCACATCAATGTCTATTGCACCATAAAGCCTTGGTGCAATTTCTTCATCAGGATAAATTACAGCGCTGGCACCCACTGTGGTATTTATGCGGCCATTGCCTCCGGGACGTAATTTTGAAATGGTGTATGCTCCAAAAACTTCGAACCACATTTTATCGCCATCCCAAGAGCCTGTGTATTCATAGCGGTCAACACTATAATAGTCTTCATCGGTTTTTTCTCTTTTGGAACCAAAATTGACCCAGCCACCTTCTACGATATATGTGGAGTCTGTATGTTCCCAATTGCCAGTTTCATCATTATACTCTTGATCGTAATTCCACCGCGTTCTCTTATCATCCACCCATTTGTATTTTGATGGAAGGCTGCGGGTATGAAGGTGAGCGCCAACAGCAAAAGCGGATTGAGATTCCACATTCCCGGTTTGGAATAAGGTTAACTTGGGTCGCAAATTGAAATCCTGCATAAAATAATTAGTCCATTTGGATGTGATTTGCATTTTATCATTCAATCCAAACCCCCAAGACAAACCACTCATATAAAGTTTATTTTTTCCAATAGTGTATCCTGTAGGGTCAAACCAAATATCCATCATGCGCTCTTTGGAAAAAAACCATTCATCGTCCGATTCTTTTGTAGTTACAACTGCGGTGCCAAAAGGAGTATGTCGAACTTCCTGTGTGGTTGCACTGCCATCATCTATCGTTGCAACTTGATCTGTGGGAATAGAGACTTCGCCGAAAGCGGATTTAACAACCAGCTCACTTGCATTGCGACTCATAAGTTCACCTCGAACCACATCACCCGATTTCAATGTTATTACAATGCTTTGTTGCTTCAAGTCAGCTCTGTTAATTGTCATTTCACCCATAAGCGGATTAATGATTGTAATGGTGGTTTCTGTTTCTTCCAAAACTTGCCCGGTGATTTTATCGCCGGTTTTAAGGGTTAAGGTTTTGGTGTCTTGTGCCGGAAGCACAGACAGGATCAGGATCAAGAGTATAATTTTTTTCATTAATAACTCCTATTCATTGAGTGATGTAGTTCACAAATGTTTGTGAACAGTTGGTTGAAATTTAATTGGCTCACGGTTAATATTTTTAATATTATTT
>JABHAX010000193.1 GCA_018674095.1 Fidelibacterota bacterium | reverse complement strand
TGCTTAAAAGCTGCATACAATCAAGTTCAAGAAAAAGCAGATACAATGGAAAATGAATTAAAAGAAAAATTCTTAAGCTACCCAATCCCTAAACAAATCATTGAAGAATACAAAAAAGTAATGGACTGAAATCCCACATTCGTGAGGTTTTTTGTTTATGGGATGATGTGTAGATTTGGGTAAGGAGTTTGTTATGAAAACACTTACAAATTTATTTATTCGTTCACTTTTTTTGATAGCCGTTACAGTTGCTCAATGGTCATCTGATCCGTCCTTGCCCCAATTAATGGGCACTGGGGTTCAGTCTCAGATAGCAGCTACTTCCGATGGAGGAGTCTACATTGCCTGGCTTACTGATGGGAATTATCATGTTTATATCCAGCGCCTTGATGAGACAGGAGAAGCTCAATTTGATGCTTCAGCATTGTTGGTCAGCGACAATAGTAATTCGTCATGGATTGCTGTTTACCATCTTAATCTAACAGTGGATACTGATGACAATGCCATCATTACGACCGTAGATGAGCGCACAGGGAACTGGGAAGTGTATGCCTGGAAAATTGCTCCCGATGGCGCTATGTTGTGGGGAGATGACGGTGTGGCAATCACCACTTCCAGTGAAATTAACATGTCACCTCGATTGACGTTACTGCCGGATAACAGCGTGGTAGTGACGTGCACGCACAACAATAATACAGTCATCTTTCAGCGTATTTCATCTGCTGGTACACTACTCTGGGGTGATGGGCTTCAAATTGAAGATAATAACGCATCCTTGGTCTCACCCCAACCCACCGTCACTGCGGAAGGCAACGTGCTGATCCAGTGGATTCGACAGACGGGATCACCTCCCTATTATAACTCCGAATTGTGCCTGCAGGCATACGACTTTGATGGTAATCAACTGTGGAGTGAGCCAACCGTAGCGGTAGGCCCGGGGGTATTTCCCATGGGGAACTGGTCTCAGCAATCTGTTTCTGAAGCCGGTGGCGGAAGCTTTTCAGCGTGGACACAATTTTCAGGGAATGTGCAGAATGCGGTTTCACAGCAAGTCACAGGTGAAGGTGCAATTGCATGGACAGGCGGAGTAGATCTATCGACAAATTCCAGCAATTTCCGTATGTCCCCCGTGCTTTCTGTAGCCGAAGATACGCAGGAGCTGATGGCGGTCTGGATGGAAGCCAATGGGTGTCAATCCGAGCGTGGAATATTCGCACAAAGGCTGGACAGCAGCGGGAATCAGCTCTGGGGCTCTACTGGTGCCACTGTGGTATCGCTGAACAGTAGTTACGACTATCTTGACCTGTCTGCGGCTAGCTTTGGTGAAGAATTGATCTCAGCTTACATACAGCAAAGTGCCAATATGAGTGGTGATATTTATGCCAACAGGCTGGATGCAGAAGGTAATTTGGTCTGGACCGATGAGACGGTAACGGTGACCAATTCAGGTACGCCCAAATCAGATATGATGATCGGAAAAGGACCGAACTGTCTTTTCATTACCTGGTCAGAGAATGGGTCTGTTTATGCTCACTGCCTACGGGATGACGGAACATTAGGGGTACCGGATCTAAGCGGCGGACCGGGAGATGTTCTTTTGGTCCCCTCCGAATATGCCACGATTCAGGACGCCATTGATATATCAGAAGACAGGGACACGATTATTGTGGCACCGGGCACATACGTAGAAAATATCAATTTTAACGGTAAAAATATTGTGGTTGGTTCCTATTACATGACATATGGTGTAGACTATTTTATTGCACAAACTGTGATTAGTGGTGACAGTAATGGAAGTGTGGTAACCTTTGAAAGTGGGGAAGACTCAACTACTGCACTGATAGGGTTTACTTTTCAGGACATAATTAATGAATCAGAAGATGGACCCCAGACCATCATTACTATCAATGAATCTTCTCCTATGATCGTCAATAATCGATTTAACAATTTCTATTTGTTCCAAGACGTTGAGTCGGCTGTTATTTATTGTGAAAATTCAAATTCATTGATTATGAATAATATATTCACTGATGGCACCATCGGAAATGGCTATGTATTAGCTGGCTATATTTTGAGTAAATACTCAAGTTTAACTATAAGTAATAACCGGATTGAGAATGGATATGTAGGATTTGCAGAGCCTTCTGGTTATATAGTTTCCATCTCTTCAGAAAATATAATTGAATCAAACATAATTATTAATACATCTATGGGCTATTGTACGGTATGCGCCACAATATCTATCCTTGACGGAAGTGATTGTATTATCCGCAATAATTTGATTAGCCAGGCTTATGGCGATGGATATGGAGTGGTAGTGGCGAGTGAGAGTCAGTATGTCTCAAACAATAATACTTTTGTATTCAATAGTTTAGGATATGCAAACTTGGGTAGTGATGGCGTTGTAAGTAATGATATAATTTATGGAACAAGTAATCCTTTTTATATCGATGAAAATTCAAATATTCAAGTTTCTTATTCTGATATAGAAGGAGGGTGGGAAGGTGAAGGAAATATTGATACAATCCCACTCTTCTGCAACCCTGATAGCGGTGACTTTACTTTAGCTGAAAACTCACCTTGCGTAGGCACTGGTGAAAATGGTGCTAATATGGGTGCTTTGGGAGTTGGGTGTGAGGCAACATCGTTATCAACTGATAAAGATGTAATACCGCTACAATATATCTTAAATCAAAACTATCCCAACCCATTCAACCCTGTCACTACTTTACGCTATGAGCTACCTGAAAATGAAAATGTGAATATCACCATCTATGATATGATGGGCAGAGTTGTGAACGATTTGGTCAGCAGTCAGCAAAATGCAGGCTATAAATCAATACAATGGAATGCCACCAACAACACAGGTGAGCCTGTATCAGCGGGATTATACTTTTATACCATACAGGCTGGCGATTTCAGGCAGACCAAGAAGATGGTATTACTAAAATAATTCTACCCTTTCTACAGCATCAAGTCCCACATTCGTGGGGTTTTTTGTTTGTGGGATGATGTGTAGATTTGGGTAATCAATTTAAAGGGGATGTGCTATGACTCCCAATGGACCTGATAGAATCATTCAGGGTATGGGCCCTGATGTAGATGTAAAAGCCATTAAGAAAGAAGCCGAAGAAGCGCTGTTGGCAATATTCAAAAAACATAAACTAAATTGGCACAAAGCCAGGTATATATTAGATAAGGTTGTAGACCTATCAGAGTTAATGTAAAATGAGAAAGAGAAGATACTTAAAAATACAAGATTGTTTTGAGTTTCAATGCCCACAACGTTGGGAGAATTTGGAACCAACAGACCAGCCAGGGGTCAAGCACTGTGATGAGTGTGACCGTAACGTTCATAAGGCCACCAACAAAGCACAATTATTAAAACTCGGAGATGAAGGTAAGTGTGCAGCGTATTTTGCATATGAACAGGCACTTTTAGGCATGATTTTACCTCCATTTTACGAAGAACCTATACTACTAAAAGCAAAACCATAATAATATAACATGTTTGAACAAACCTTTAAAAATATAGACGACATCCTTTATAAAGACGCCGGCGCTGACAGCGAACTGGACAGTATAAGGTTGATTTTAATACTCAAAAACGTACACTAAGAGAAGGCAGCAAGGCATTTATAGAAATCATCAATAGGTCTGATTCAAAATGAAATATAAGCTAATTTCAAAATCTTCATCTGATTTATTAAGATATTTAAAACCATGGCGTTTTAGAGTATTCCGGGCTTCCATATTTTCTGGATTGAATAAGATTTTTGATATAGCCCCTGAAGTTTTAATTGGTGTTGCAGTAGATCTAGTCGTAAAAAGAAATGAAAGTTTTGTTGCATCTCTCGGAATTGAATCGATTAATAATCAAGTGTTATTTTTAGGTGGGATAACCTTTGTTATTTGGGCTCTCGAATCATTATTTGAATATCTTTACTTGATAGAGTGGAGAAGTTTGGCCCAAAAGGTAGAACATAGTCTAAGGGTCTCAGCGTATGACCATGCCCAAAGGCTAGAGCTTAACTGGCATGAAAAACAAACGACTGGAAACATCTCAGCAATTCTTAACGATGATGTAAACCAATTAGAAAGATTTCTTAACAATGGAGTAAACCAAATAATTCAGGTAATTATCTCAACCATAATCATTGGATTCATTTTTTTCTATATCTCACCTTTAATTGCATCAATCGCTATTCTACCGGTTCCTATCATTTTTTTTATGAGTTTGTTCTTTCAAAAAAAACTTTCACCTAGATATAAAAGCATAAGAGAAAAAGTTGGTATTCTGAATTCATCAATAATAAATAACCTTATGGGTATACAAACAATTAAGAGTTTTATGACTTTTGATTTTGAAAAAGGAATAATTAAAGGATTAAGCGATGACTACCAAAAAGAAAATATTAAAGCAATCTCAATAAGTAGTGCTTTCAACCCATTGATCAGAATGGGAGTCCTTGCTGGATTTTTAGGTACGATTCTAATAGGTAGTCATATGGCACTAAATAATACAATAGAGGTAGGGTCTTATAGTGTCCTTGTTTTCTTAACACAAAGATTTTTATGGCCTTTTACAAGTCTTTCTACCTTGATCGATGATTTTGAGAGATCGATGGCGTCAAGCAATAGAATTTTTGATTTGATACAAACAAAAAAGAAAATCATCAACCATCCCAATGCGATTATTATAGATAGCTTAATGAATGATATCACTTTCAATGAAATTTCATTTAACTATGATGGTAAAGAAAATTTATTTAAAAACTTTAACCTCAGAATACCTTTCGGATCATCCGTTGGCATTGTGGGTGATACAGGATCTGGTAAAACAACTATAGCAAAACTTTTATTGAGATTGTATGAGCCTACAGATGGGAGTATTTACATAGGTAAATATAATATAAATGAAATTGATATTAATTCCCTTAGGAAAAAAATTGGAATAGTGAGCCAAGATTCATTCTTATTTAATTCAACTATCAAAAATAATATAAGCTATGGTATTACAAACCCGCTTATAGAAGATATAGAAGATGCTGCTATCCAAAGCCAATCTATTGAGTTTATTGATAAACTTCCTTTCGGTTTTGATACTGCTGTGGGGGAGAGAGGACAAACACTTTCAGGAGGGCAACAGCAAAGAATTGCAATAGCAAGAACTCTAATGCGACAGCCAGATATTATAATCTTTGATGAAGCGACTTCATCAGTAGATAACAAAACTGAGCAATTAATACAACAAGCCTTATTTGATATTCGAAAAGGAAGAACATCAATTATTATTGCTCACAGGCTCTCAACTATAAGAAATTGCAGTAATATTTTTGTTTTAAAGGATGGCGAAATTATAGAAGAAGGTAATCATGATTATCTGGTAAGCTTAAAAAAGAGCTACTATTCTCAATTATGGAATATTCAAACAGGTAAGCAAAAATTAGAAGTAAATGGATCGGGCTCATAACCTGATTGGTTATTTTTTGTTAGTGGAAAGATGGGTAGATTTGAACATATACAGTTAAGGTTTTAATGAAAAAAATACAAACAATTTCTAAATTTTTTCATTTTTAATATATTAATAGTAATTTATTAGATAATTATTAATATTTTTATTAAATAGGTTAAAGTTTTAAATAATTTGTTAGTGTTATTAAGTAAGGATTAAAAAAAATGCCGTTATTTTTAGATATTCACAATTTAGTAGATGACTTACCTCCTATAAAGGATATTTTTGAAATGCATAAAGTAGATTTGATAGAGGCATCAAAAATAAATGCAGACGTTCCAAAATACTATATTAACTACGAATCAAACATTGCATTTTGTGTTATAGAGGCAAAATCAAAAGAAGATGCTGAAAAAGTTCATAATAAAACTTTGGCTCCCGATAAGATTATTGAAGTTGACCCGATGATGCTAGATATGTTTCTTGGAGCAGGTAGTGTCAATGAATACGATGCTGCTACCGTTCAGTCTAAAGATGGGGAGTCCCAATTGGATCCAGGGCATAGGATAATTTTATTTACTGATTTAGTAGGCTCAACTGAAATGACCCATAGGTTGGGAGATGAAGATGCTATGACACTTCTTAGAAAACACAATTCAATAATTAGAAATAGTCTAAAGATAAATGACGGTAGGGAGATCAAACACACTGGTGATGGCATCATGGCATCCTTTTTCATTGCGGACAAGGCTCTTGAGTTTTCCAATAGGGTCCAAGAAGATTTTTTTCAATTTAACAAGAAAAATGATTTCCAGGATGACTTAAAGATTAAAATTGGATTGCACTCGGGATTCCCTGTAGAGGAAAATAATGACTTATTTGGTACATCTGTTCAAGTTGCAGCAAGAGTGTGTGATCATGCTGGTGCGAATCAAATTTTGTTAACTCATGATGCAAAAGAGAAATGTAAAAACCACAATTTTGAGCTTCAACATTTAGAAAGCGCTAGGTTTAAAGGTGTTAGTGATGAGGTCAGTCTCTACGAGTTTATCACTAAATTTTAATTTTGATAGAGGTTATTAACACCCTACACTCGTGAGGTTTTTTGTTTGTGGGATTTGTGAGTCTAACTGAGGTATTAATTACTGAAACAATTTACACAAAAGGGTTATATGAAAAATAATAAAGTATGCATTGTAACAGGGGCATCTCGCGGACTTGGGCGTGGAATTTCCCTGGTACTTGCGCAAGAAGAAGGCTGCACGGTGTACGCGACCGCACGGAATGAAGATGCACTGAAGGCTCTTGCAAAAGAGGCGGCTGTCGGAACCAAAGGTGGTGTTGTGAAGGTTTGCACGCTGGATCAAAGTGATGACGCCGCGGTGCAAGATTTTGTGGAGCAGGTGAAGTCGGAAGAGAATCAGGTAGACCTATTGGTGAACAGTGCGTTTTCTGGACTGATTGCCATAGCTCCTCACTTTGGCAAGCCTTTCTGGGAAAGGCCACTCTCTGTTTTTGATGCTTCGCTCAATATTGGCCTCCGCAGTGCCTATGTTATGAGCGCCCTTGTCGCTCCGCTGATGGTCAAGAACAAAGCCGGGCTGATGGTACAGGTTTCTAGTTTTGGGGGAGTTAAATATGTTTTCGACGTTGGGTATGGTGTTGGAAAGGCCGGACTCGACCGCCTTACGACTGACATGGCGGCAGAACTGAAACCGTACAATGTGCATGCTGTGACGTTATACCCCGGAGCCGGTGTCACGGAGGTTACAGCTTTCCCTGGCGGAGAGACTCCTGTGTTTACGGGCCGGGCTGTCGCGGCGCTCCTCAACAAAGCCACAAACGAGGATCATGCGCGAATGAGCGGGAAGGTCGTCCAGACAGCAGAACTCGCTGTCGACTATGGGTTCACCGATGTGAACGGTGGGATGCCAGAAGGTGATTTTTCGGGCGTTGAGGCTGCTAAACTTCAGCGAGAAATAATGTCCAAGCCTTTGATTCAGTACGACATGGATGCAGAACTGCCAGACCCATCCGAAACGAACAACTCCGGTATAGCTGGATTGTTTGCAGGCGCCCAAAACTATAGTGAAAAATGATTAGAGCGATGGACCAATATATGATTCAGGCTGGTGAGTTCAGGCAAGTAAGGAAAATGGTATTGCTGAAATAATGAAGCAATTATTGATATTTATTTTCATGGGAACGTTCGTGATTTCATCATCCTTAAACGAAGATGAAATATCGTTATTTATTGAATCTCGTTATGCAGGAGATGATTCAACTGTTTATTCTATGATTTCTGAAGATTATAAATATTATCATACGCCCTATATTGGATTGGGGATTTTCACAGAATACGTTGATGGGAGTTTGCTCGTAACCGGAATTGTAGATGACTCGCTTCAAACGATGCTCTCAGTAGGTGACCGAATCAGCGAAATAAATGGAAAAGTTGTTTCTATCGAATCACCAACTATTACTGGAAAGGAGAAAGATGTACAAAGCCTAATTGTGACTCGGGATGGAGATTCCACTTTTACCGAATTAAACATTCCATTAATTCAAGTTCAGTACTATCAAAATGATTCTCTTTTTCTTTTTGATATGAAAACTTATGCAGATCAGTGGAGCGAATTCCATGTCGATATTCTTGATATAGTATTTGAAAAAGAGAAGGCATCAGTCTATTATCATTGGGAAGGGTCCAAAACTGAAAATGGACAGGTATTCCATTTTTACGCAATGGAAATGATTCATATTAATAAAAAGACGGACCTAATTTATAAAGTTGAAGGACTTTGGTCAGAGAAGCAATTTAGAGACCAATTTAAATAACCGATTTAATCTCTTTAATCATTTCCGAATGAATTTTCGGATTCGCCACCAATATATTATTATCATAGATAGAATAATCTGATTCATTCATCTGAGTTACGATACACCCCGATTCAGTTGCAATTAAAATTCCTGCTGCTGTATCCCATGGCTTTATGTCAAGCTCCCAAAATCCGTCCACTTTACCAGATGCAACATGACACAAATCAACTGCAGCGGCTCCCAATCGACGAACACCTTGAGTCTTATCCGTAAAGTGTTGAAATAGACGCATATTTCTCTCCCAACGTTCACCATGCTCATATCCAAACCCTGTCACCAAAAGGCTTTTTTCAAGAGAATTTGTTAATGAGCATGAAATGGGTTGACCTTCACACCAAGCGCCTTCATCTTTAATGGCGGTATAAAGTTTGGTATTTGGCATTTCCAACACAACTGCTATCAAGGGTTTGTTTTGAAAAAACAATCCAATAGAAACGGCAAAGCAAGGATAACCATGAACGAAATTTGTTGTCCCATCTAAAGGATCAATGATCCAGAGAAAGTCAGATTGGGATGATTCTTGCTCAGATTCTTCTGCTAATAAACCGTGATCTGGATAGGATGCACGAATAATAGCTTTAATCATTTTTTCAGAAAGATAATCTGTTTCTGTAACTAGATCTGCTTTTCCTTTATATTTAGCTATTCTGGGTTTATCCAGTGCGGCCATAATGATCCGTGAGGCTGCTAGAGCGGCCTCAACTGCAACATTTAAGTAATCTTCATTTTTGATATGGGGCATGCTCCTGAGAGAAATAGTCTTTTGTCATGCCTTTTAATGCACCGGTCAAGAGAACAATTGAAATTAAATTTGGAAAAGTCATGATGCCTAACGCAGCATCACCAAATGCCCAAATGGTTTCCAGCTCTGCAATTCCGCCAATAAAAACAAATGCAACATAAACCCATAAATATGGCATAATTGCTTTTTCACCGAAAAGGTAAACTGCAGATCTGTTTCCATAAAATGACCAAGCGATTGCAGTAGATACCGCAAACAGTAGAACGGAAATTGTGACAATTTTATCACCATAGTCAAAAAGAAAACTCAAGCCTTCTTTAAATGCAAAGGAGGTAAGTAAGCTACTATTTAAAAGTTCTCGTCCTTGGAATATTCCCAACTCCAGAGCTTGTCGAGCTTCTTCAGCAGATGTGGCAGTAATGTTTACAAAAAATTGGGTGTGTTTCCACGCGCCAGTTGAAACAATTACTAATGCCGTCATTGTACAAATAATAAGGGTATCAATAAAAGGTCCCAACATAGCAACTGCACCTTCACGAACTGGATGATTTGTTTTTGCAGTTGAATGAGCAATTGCAGCCGATCCTTGACCCGCTTCATTGGAATATAATCCGCGCTTAATTCCCCATAACATGGTCATAAGAATTCCACCGCCCGTCCCTGCAACCGCAGCAGGTGGATTAAATGCCATTGTAAAAATCAATGAAAAACTTTCAGTTATTTTATCAATATTTGCAATAATAATAAGAGATGCGGCTGTTACGTAAACCAATGCCATAATAGGCGCTAAATATCCAGTAACATTTCCAATTCGATTAATCCCGCCAATAATAACCATGCCCACAACACCAGCCATTACAATGCCATTTATAAATTGTAGGATTGAAACATGAAATCCTGACCAAATTTCATGCTTAAGTGTTAAATAATGCG
Organism: Fidelibacterota bacterium; assembly: GCA_018674095.1. GTDB lineage: Bacteria > Fidelibacterota > Marinisomatia > Marinisomatales > UBA1611. The sequence goes on along the minus strand of JABHAX010000193.1, from coordinate 11,066 downwards.
TATTTCCAATAACGCCAGAAACTTCAGAATATATTTGATCTGAAACTGTGAAGGATTGGATTGCATTTCCAGTAGCAAAAGAACAGATTACAGCAAATGCAGCAAATGCCACTGCCATCCATCGCCAATTCTTCCCCAAAGCATTATCAATAGTATACATAGGACCGCCTGCCGTTTTACCTAATGCATCCATTTCTCGGTACTTTAAGGAAAGGGTACATTCAGCGTATTTCAAAGTCGTACCAAAGAATGCAGTAACCCACATCCAAAAAATAGCACCTGGGCCTCCATAATAAATGGCAGTAGCAACGCCTGCAATATTTCCAATTCCAACGGTAGCCGAAAGAGCCGTAGTCAGTGCTCTAAAATGGTTCAAGTCGCCCTCGTCTTCAGGATTGTCGTAAAGCCCCCGGGTAACATTAATACCATGTTTTAAATATCGAAGTTGTGGAAAACCAAGCCGAATAGTGACATATATCCCCGTTCCAACTAATGCCAAAACCATGAGAGGTACAGCACGCTGACTTGGAAAGGACCACACTGAATCAAAAAAGTGAAGCCCAAATGCGTACATAATAAAAATAATTATTCCGAAGGCAATTAAGCCTGCTTTTTGTCTGTCCATGAATTCTCCGTTGAAGTCAAAAATATTGTGGGGAGTTTAGAGAAAAGTAGGTTTAACAACAAATCGTTATTCTTCCTAATTCAGGATTGTGTACATTATAGGATATGGAAGAGCGATCAAAAAAAACAATCAGAGATAGTTTTTACTTTTTTTCTGCAATTTTTCTAACATTGGGTATTTTTATTGGGATTGAGTTACCAGTTTTTTGGATTCCATTAATAATAACTTTACTTGTATCTATTTTTCTATTTTTCCAGAAATCTGATACTTTTTTTCTTAGTTTAATATCAATACTCATATTTTCCAGTGGTTGGATTATCTCATCAATTAGACTTAATGAGATCAATCAAAATTTAGAAATAATTGATTCACTCCATGAAGAAACTATTACATTTTCTGGAATTATTCAGTCCACAAAAGAAACTGAACATGGTTGGCGATCAGATTGTAAAATTTTACGATTATCTGAATATAAATTCACACGTGATTTTAATTTGTCAGTTTATGGTAAAGGGAAAATCCCAAGTGAAGGTGATACAATTTCATCCAAAGGCGAAATCAAAAAATTAACAGGGAAAAGGAATCCCGGAGATTTTGATTTCCGTTCTCATTTTAGTCGCCAAGGAAATTATGGGCGACTATTTATTGATAAAAAATATGAGAGCCAATTTCATTTTGGCAAATTGCCATTCTTAAAAAAATGGATTCGATTATCTCAAAACTTTGTTCGGAATACACTGAATAAATCAACAGATTCAAAAACATCAGGTTTACTAACAGCACTTCTTTTAGGCGACAAATCCACGATTGACGAAAATATGAAAGAAGATTTTGCAAATACGGGCGTGATTCATGTTTTGGCCGTATCTGGATTACATGTTGGATATATTCTCATTATTTTGACTATTTTCGCCTCCGTAATTCGAATACCTTGGGGTTGGAATAGGCTCGTCATAATAATCGGACTTATTGCATTTTGTGCTCTCACGGGTGGGAAACCCAGTGTTATTCGCGCATCCACCATGGCAGGGTTATATGTGATTACTCCTGTTTTAAACCGACCTGGGAACATTTGGAATATTATCGGATTTTCAGCATGTTTGTTGTTAGCATTCGACCCACTCTACATTATGGGGCTAGGATTTATTTTGAGTTATTCCGCCGTGGTTTCCATTATTTATTTTTATGGGCTTTTTGAAAAACTTTTACCCAAAAAATTGAAGCCATCAACAATCGAGAATTGGTTCTTGAAAAATGTTTGGTCATTATTTTTGGTTTCTTTAAGTGCTCAAATAGGAACATTACCCATAACAGCTGCTTATTTTCACAAAGTTCCCATAATTTCTCTCGTTGCAAATGTAATGATTGTTCCGATTGTTGGAATCATTGTTGTGCTTGGGTTTATGATTCTAGGACTTTCATTTTCGCCAATTTTATCTGAACTAGTGGGTAATGCGGCCTGGTTATTTCAAACAATTATTTCATGGCTTGCTCACTATTTTTCATCTTTTTCATTTTCGACCTTTCCTATTTCACAGATTGGAATCCTAGATGTAGTTCTTTATGGATTATTTATTTTGGGACTATTTTGGATCTTTCAATTGAAATATAGAAGTAAAGGTATTATTACCTTTTTACTTATTACTAATTTGGTAATTTGGGGGAACATCCGAAAACCTGAGACAACTATATTATTTATGGATGTTGGTCAGGGAGATGCTGCTTTAATTATTTTCTCCAATGAACAAACAATGTTGATTGATGCTGGAAACAGAAACAGGAGGGAAGACTGGGGAGAACGAGTTGTCATTCCAGTTTTAAATCATTTTGGAATATCTAAATTAAATTGGACAGTTATGAGTCATCCTCATGCGGATCATATTGGTGGATTGGTTTCGTTGGTTGAATCTATTCCAACAGATACATTATTAGATACATATTCCGGATATGGATCCTGGACTTATAATCATTTAATTGAGAGATATTCTGATTTAGGAACGGTGATAAAAAATCCAAAAGCTGGCGAAACCTTAAATATCAGCCCGATGGAATCCATACAATATTTTGCGCCAGACTCTATTTTTTCTGTTAATCAGCACAATGTAAACAATGCCAGTATTGTTTTTAAATTAAATATTGGGACAAAATCATTTTTGTTTACAGGAGATTTAGAACATGAGGGAGATGACGCACTTGCCAAGTTTGGAGATAATTTAAAAGTGGATATATTAAAAGTAGGACATCATGGGTCTATCACGAGTACCACCGAAAAAGTATTATCAATAATCGAGCCAGAATTAGCTGTGGTTTCCGTCGGGGACGGTAATAAATTTTCACATCCATCCCCCATAGTTATGGACAGATTAATAGACCACAAAATACAAATTCATCGGACAGATTTCTCTGGTGCATTATGGATTCAAAGTGATGGAAAATCATACTGGAAAAAAGAATGGAAATAATAGCAGGTGTAGATGAAGTTGGTCGTGGTCCTTTAGCAGGTCCTGTGGTGGCGGCTGCCGTTATTTTACCAGATAATCACACCATAGTAGGCCTTCGAGATTCTAAAAAACTTTCTAAAATTAAAAGAGAAAAGCTTTTTCCAATCATCCAAGATCAAGCGTTAGGCATTGGAATTGGTGAAGTAGATGTAAAAACCATTGATAAAATTAATATTCGAGAAGCGACATTTAAGGCAATGCAAATCGCTTTAGGCAAACTCCCCATTCGCCCTACAAAAGCTCTTATTGATGGACACCCATTAAAAAGTCAAATTATTCCAAATGAAGGAATAATAGGAGGAGACGACTTAGTGGACTCAATTAAAGCTGCATCCATTATTGCAAAAGTAACTCGAGATAATATGATGGATGAATATGGCAATATTTTTCCAGAATATGGATTTGAAAAACATAAAGGATATGGAACAGAATTTCATATGAATGCATTAAAGCAATATCGGTCAACCCCAATCCATCGTCGGTCTTTTAATCCAGTTAATAAACATATGCCAACCTTTAATTGGCTGTCTGAACAAAAAAGAATCGGTTGGATGGGAGAAAAACTCGCAGCGTTATATTTAAAATCAAAAGGGCTAACAATTCTTGAAATGAATCGGAGTTGTCTTCCTTACGGTGAAATTGATATTATTGCAAAAAATAAAAATGAATTGGTTTTTGTTGAAGTGAAAACAGCCTACAAATCAAATCCGGATTCTCTTGATGAAAAAGTAGATAATATTAAACTGACCAAGATGGGGCATGCGATCCAGCATTACCAAAATCAAGTGGAACAAATTGAAGACTTTCGAATTGATTGTATATCAGTCATTCTGCAAAAAAATAAACCATTTTTTAAACATTTTGAAGGGATTTTACTAGATTGATTCACTAATTTCCCCGGCGAAAAAACCTATATGACTAAACAAAATATAATATCTGAGACTAAGGCGATTGTTTTTATCGTCCTAACCGTATTACTTGTAAAAGTAACTGTGGTGGAAGCCTATATTGTTCCAACTGGCAGCATGGAAAATACAATCATGACAGGTGACTTTCTCATTGGGACTCGATTTGTTTATGGAATGAGAACACCAGACTGGATTGGAGTTCCTTATACAGACATTGGCTTTTTTATTCCCTATATAAAATTCCCCGAATTTAAAAAACCTAAAACGGGCGATGTCCTAATTTTTAAATATCCACATGACAAATATGTTAAATATGTAAAACGATGTGTGGCTGGGCCGGGAGATACTCTACAGATAGAGCAAAAAAAGTTATTTGTGAATGGAAAAGAAATCCCAATGTGGACACATGGAAAATATTTAACAGCGCCAATGCAAACGCAATATAAGCAACCAGATATTTTCCTTTCATCTGAAACCAATATCAATCGCGATAATCTTGGTCCGATTTATATCCCCAAAACGGGTGATATATTTCCCATAAATTCCGAAACAAACTGGCGCTACCTTTTACCCATGATTCTTATGGAAGGTCATACAGCACGATTGGATAATCATGAAGTTAATTATGAATTCACGCTTCAAGATCCAAATGAACTATATAGACGAAAAGGTAAAACTGAAGTGTATGATGATTATTTTCCAAAAGGTGAATACTTAAATCCCTGGAGCAAAGCAATAAAAGATGATCATTTCCAATTTCTAATAATAGATGGCAAACCTATTAGTGAATGGTCTCAATACGAAATAACTCAAAATTACTTTTGGGCTATGGGTGACAATCGAGATGATAGCTTGGATTCTCGATATTGGGGATTCGTTCCAGAAAACAACATTTTAGGTGAAGCCTTATTCACCTATTTCTCATTGAATTTAGACACTTGGACTCCTAGATGGGATCGAATTGGAACTATGATTCGGTAAATCGTATTGCGTTTATTTCTTTTATTATTCCTTTCATTATCGTCAATTAAATTTTCTTTCTGTCCATCTTATCCTAGGATGGTTATACATTTTTCCTACGACAAACCACGAAATGAAGCCATTAACGAAATTCACCAATTTTTAAAAAATGAAGGATTTTCAGTATTAGAGTTTGCGCCAAAAGATGGATTCATTTTCACAGATTATAAATTATATGATTGGGGGGAAGGTCAAAGACTTATTTCAATATCAGTTTCAATACACGATAAAATGACAATCACAGGCAAAGGAAGAATGGATATTCCCATCTCTGGTTTAGGCGAAACTGAAGATTTATTGAAAATAAAAACATTTGATAAACTGCCCTATAATATTCAGAAAAGGACTTTTCTATCTTTAATTACTCCCTTGGATAGTTTAGGGTATAAAAAATTGGATCATTGGCCTTGAACTTCTTGGTTGCTACGAACCTTTTCTTGTATCAAATTACTGAACTAAATTTTATCGTTTCAGGAATAACTTGTTGAGGATTATGAGTATCGAATTTGAAAGCCAAGATGGTCGAGTAAATTATCTAAATGAAAAATTAGATAATTTATTGACCGGTATAAATGAAAGTTATGGGCAGGACTTGCTCAATGAACTCGTTATTCGTCTGCAAAGAACTATCCTTGATTTCAATGAAGAAATTGAAAGTATTATGGGCGAATTAAAACTTAGTTCCAACCGTCGTAATCAAATCATTCATGAATTGATGGTTGCGAATGAGCCTGTTACACAAAAAAATAATAACGAAGAAAATGATGATACTGAATCCGATTCACCTGAAATGAGTGAATGGGAAAAACGCCTAGAAGGCAAGTAAACGTAGAGGATTGAATGAACGCCAAGGATAAATTTGTATTTGGACTACTCGCTGCACTGATTGTCGGTGCTTTTTATTTCCAGTTTTTAACGGATGAGTTAAATATAAGGATGGATGAACTAAATCTCGCAGATGCCGAACATGTTGATATTGTTCTGAATGAGTTCTCAGACAGTCTTCGTGTTTATAATTTGAGATTCATCGGAAGAGGGAAGCATCTTAGAAAAGCTCAAAAAGATATTGTTGCAAATACTGACTTAATTGAAAAGAACACTGATTCATTAGCATCCATGATTGATGAAGTCAGTTTTAGACTCGATAACTTTAGCAGAGAAACAAAAAAGAATTTTCGAAATGTTAACAACGATATTGATGATTTAGCAACCGACATTAAAGGGACCCTCCGAAAACTAAAACAAGGCATTTCTGATTTAGAACAAGCAACGTCTAGATTAGAAAAAGGACTAAAAGAAATTGAAGATCTTGCCTTAATTCAGAAAGAAAAAGCAGAAGCTGCTGAAGAACAAAATTAGCTTTACTATATAAGAACACCCTCCTAAGTAAAAGGGGGCAGAATTATCGGTCTCCTTTTACTATATAAACTTACTCAATAGTTTATTTCTTCTTAATTTTTGTTATGACTTTTCGTGACAAATTCTCCCAATCCAGTAGCAGACAATCAGCATGAACTTCCAATCCATCAAATTATTGCCAATTATTTTAGGGATAATTCTCATTGCTTCATCAATACTACTAAAAGAGTCCAAGGATTTATCATCTATTCCAGTTCCCACTGAAATTATTCAAAAAAAGAAAGACCGGAAAAAATTCAAAATGGAACGGAATGCTTGGATGGAAAATATGCACCGTGCTGATCCGGAGACTGATTGGAAATCAATGGACAAAAATACACGCGAAACTAAAATTAATGAAATAAATAATTTTAGAAAATCATTACAACTTAAAGGACTATTATCTCGAAATGTAAACTTTCAGGAAACAATATCATCTTTTCGGGATGTGCCAGGACAATGGATTGAGAGAGGAAGCAATAATCTAGCTGGACGAATTAGAACAACGGATGTTGATTTTGAAAATGATCTAATTTACTGTGCTTCAAGCGGTGGGAATATTTGGCGAGGAAACCTAGATGGAACCAATTGGGAATCTCTCAACGATTATTTTCAAATAAAAGGAATCCATTATTTAAAACGAATAGAGAATAATGGGTTAAATCGATTATTAATGGTGAATGGGAAACAATGTTATCGTTCTGATAATGATGCTCTAATTATTGATGAGGCAGAAGGACTTTCTTCATTTCAGGATTGGGGATGGATTTTTCGAACAGTTATTGATAACTCACTACAACATTCGATTTATTTGGGCGTTATTGAATGGGATTATTCAGTATGGACCCATCTTCCTGCTATATACAAATCAACGGACGGTGGCAGTTCCTTTACTAAAATTGTTGAGTTGACTGCTGCAAATGGATTTTCTGTAGGTTCAAGTCATTTTGATATATGGGCTTCGCCATCCGTTGGCGGTGGTATTTATGTTATGAATAATGGAAAGTGCTATTTACTTACCGAGAATGATAATTTAAATCTCATTGGAGAATTCACCCCAACAGAATCAGGAAATAATATACTTATTGGTGGCGTAAATGGTACTCAGACATTTTTACATTCTCGAGTAGGTGGGCAATTATATTCATCATTAGATGGCGGACTTAATTGGATTGCAAAAGGAGATTTGCCATCTGGAACTTTCACTATCAACAGTTTTGAATGTTCACCAAATAATCCAACTAAACTCGTAATTGGAACCTTAGATGGATATACAACCAGTAATGGTGGCAATACTTGGACAATAATCAATTATTGGTATGAATATTATAATTCTCCTGAAACTAAGTTGCACGCTGATTTGCCAGAATTCAGTTACTACATTAACCCAAGTACCGACCAAGAATTCCAACTTATTTCAACCGATGGCGGGCTATATATTTCTTATGATCAATTTGAAACTGTACAGAATATTTCTTTGAGTGGTTTGGGCGTGAGTCAATATTATTCCACTTATACAGCTCGGAATGCACCACATCATGTGTATGCTGGAAGCCAAGACCAAGGATTTCAGCGGCATATCACTGATGGAGCTTATGGAGATGGAGCTTTAGATTTTGAGCAAGTTATTAGTGGAGATTATGGACATATTATTTCTGGAAATGGCGGTACGAGTCTTTGGACAGATTATCCGGGATTTGCCATGCATTATCCTGATGCAGCGAATTCAAATACAATGTCAACTTGGGACTTTCAAGGCAGTGGGTACCTATGGTTACCACCTTTAATGATAGATCCTTTTCAAGCAAATGTTGCGTATGTTGGCGGTGGTGGAATAAATACAACGAATAATATGATTAAAATGACCTATTCAAATAATCAAATAGATGCGGAAGATATGAATTTTTCTTTTGATTCGAAAATTTCCGCCATGGCTTGGAGTCCAGTATCATTTTATAGATGGTACGTTTCAACCGAAGATGGACATTTTTATTATTCAAATAATTTGGGTCAATCATTCACTGAAACTTCCAGTTTTAGCGGTCCAGGTTCACATTATTTTTATGGAAGTACTATTTTGCCGTCTCCTATCGATAATCAACGAATTTATATTGGTGGAAGTGGATATTCAAATCCCGCAGTCTATCTGAGTACGGATGGGGGTGAGACCTTCTCCGCATTTGATAATGGTCTACCTAATACCTTAGTCTATGAATTAGTTTCATTACCGGATGAATCTATGATTTTTGCTGCAACAGAACTTGGTCCTTACTATTATTCCACAGATAACGGAGAATGGGCTGATTTAGCTGATAATAATGCACCAGATCAAACATATTGGACTGTGGACTATATTCCCGAAATAAATACAGTTAGATTTGGAACATATGGACGGGGAATTTGGGATTATACATTTGATTATAATCCTGTCATGATAGCAGGCGACCTCAACCAAGATCAATTTGTAAATATCCAAGATTTAATTTTACTGGTGAGTTTAATAATTAATAATGATCCTATGACTGATTTTCAGTTGGATGTTGGAGATTTGAATTCTGACAACCTAATTGATATTTCTGATATTATTCATCTTGCAGATATACTTGCTGGTTAATGATGAATAAAAAATTCCTGATCATTTTATATTTTATTTTTTTATTCTCATTCGGGTCAATAGGATTTTACATTTTAGGTGGTGAAGAGTGGTCCTGGATAGATAGTATATATATGACCGTTATCACTTTATCCACGGTTGGATTTGGTGAAGTTCATCCTTTAACAGACTCAGCTAAAATTCTATCTATTCTTATTATTATTTTTGGGGTTACGGGAATTGGCGTTCTCATTCGCACATTTAAAGAAGAATTTATTCAAATTGACTTATTTCGGAAAAATAAAATGATGAAAACTATTTCAAAATTAAAAAACCATTTTGTGATTTGTGGGTATGGCCGAATGGGCGCCGTGATTGCAAAAGAATTAAACGATAAAAATCTTGATTTTGTTATTATTGAGATAAATGATCAAAAAGCGGAGCTTATTCGTTCAAAAGGTTGGTTTTGTGTTCATGGCGACGCTACGGCAGAAGACACACTTACAGCAGCACGTATCGATAATGCATCAGGCGTTTCTATTGTATTAGATACAGATCAGGAAAATTTATTTGTAACCATGTCCATGAAAACATTGAATCCCGATTTGTTTATACTAAGTCGATGCTCATTAGAAGATAATATGGCAAAATTGATCCGAGCAGGCGCAAATAAAGTAATAAATCCTTATACAGCAGGTGGACATAGAATGGCTGAAATTCTATCAAAACCACAAGTTGAAGATTCAATATCAGTCATTTCTCCAAAACACGCGGAAATGAATTTAACTCTTGATGAAATTTCTCTAAAAAATTTAAATCACTATGATGGTGTTCCAATCAAAGAATCCAAATTACGAGAAGAATTCGATGTGATGATTGTGGGTATTATAAAGAGTACAGGTGAATCAATCATAAATCCGAAACCAGATACAATATTAAATACAACAGATACGGTACTATTAATGGGGGATGTAGTGAACATGGACAAATTCAAAGAGATGCTCCCTTCATAAAGGTTGCGCATAATTTATATTATGTATAATAGGAATACAACAAAGAGATAGTACTCTTTAACGTAAAACAAAATTAATAATTCTATTTTTAATATAAATAACCTTAATAATCGTTTTCTCATATAAATATTTACTCAATTTTGGATCATTCTTAATTGATAATTCTATTCCTATTTGAGATTCTTCATTTGCGATATGAATTTTTCCGCGGGTTTTTCCGTTGAATTGAATTGCAATTTCAATTTTATCTTCTAATATTTTAGTTTTATCGTATATTGGCCAATCAGAATTGGTAATAATTTTATATCCTAACATTTGATTTAATTCTTCAGATAAGTGTGGCGCAAAAGGATTTAGAATCAGTAAAAATTGATGCAAAACAGATTTATCCAATTTTTCCAGTTTTGTTAAATGATTCACAAAAATCATTAATTGCGATACAGATGTATTAAATCTTAAGTCTGATAAATCTTCTGTGACTTTTTTAATAGATTGATGCAAAATCTTAATTGTTTCATCTGACGCGCAATTTTCTTGAATTCTTGACGAATCTTCAGTAAAAAGTTTCCAGACTTTCTGGACAAAACGATAACATCCTTGTAATCCAGTGGTGCTCCATGGTTTAGATTTCTCTAAGGGTCCCATAAACATTTCGTATAATCTAAAACTGTCTGCTCCAAATTCTCCAACTACATCATCAGGATTGACAACATTCCCACGTGATTTACTCATTTTTTGTCCATCTTCACCCTGAATCATTCCCTGATTAAATAATTTTTGAAATGGCTCCCTGGTTGAGACTAAACCTAGATCATGAAGTACATGGTGCCAGAATCGCGAATAAAGTAAATGGAGTACTGCATGTTCTACTCCGCCCACATAAAGATCCACGGGCATCCAATATGATTCTGCTTCCTTACTCCATGATTGTGCTTCATTTAATGGATCAACAAAACGTAAATAATACCAACAGGATCCAGCCCACTGGGGCATAGTATTCGTTTCTCG
>JABHAX010000192.1 GCA_018674095.1 Fidelibacterota bacterium | reverse complement strand
GGGCTGATCTCGATCAAGGAAGACAGATTGCCATGATAAGCAGCATCCAGGACGATTGTTTCTTTGCTTTGGGTGACGTGACGAGCAATACGTAGAGCCAAGTCATTGGCTTCGCTGCCAGAATTGGTAAAAAAGCAGACATCAAGTCCAGCAGGCAATTTGTCCGTAAGCTTCTGTGCATAATTGACTATAGTTTCATCCAAGTACCTTGTATTAGTATTTAGTTTTTCATATTGGAGTTGGGCGGCTGAAACCACTTTTGGATGGCAATGGCCCACATGCTGGATATTGTTTACCGCATCTAGATATTGACATCCATCCGCATCATAGAGATACTGCCCTTTCCCTTTTACAATATGGAGTGTTTTACCGTAAGACAAACTCAATGAGGGCGCGAGATGTTTTTCCCGGAGGGATTGAATTGATTTTTTATCTAGCATTTTGAACTAGAATAACAATTATTGAAATAAACTTCACTCTAAAAGGAGATGAGTCATCTAACAAATCAAATAATGGAAAATAATTTAAAAGTGATTGTACTTTAGAAAGTTTCATTTAACACTGTATGAAATCCATTAATCTGTTTGACAATTCTTTTAAATCCTCATTTTCTAATTTTCGCAACAAATCCCAGGCCGGTTTTTGAGATATTGATAAATACTTATTCTCCGGGAATAATTTCACGCGCCATGCAGACATTGTAACAGAAATACACAATCTAATACAGGATAGAAAAATGGCTGACCTTATTTCTGCATCATTTAATGGAAAAACGGAATGATACCCTTTCAAAACTTGCGCCATGGATAAAAATGGGTCATCTTTTTCCAATCCAACGTAAGCCATGCAGACGGCCACTTCAGCCACTTGGTAAGAAAAAATCATATCACCAAAATCAATGATTCCGGTAGTTTCGCCTTTTTCATTTATGAGTACATTATGATCATTGCCGTCATTATGGATGACTGCCATTCTTAAATCAACAAGAGAAACATGTTGCTCAAATTCATTTAAAAAATGGTTTACCGTCTTTCGCATATTCTCGTCTTTAAGATCGGATAGTCTGGATCGAATCAATGAAACTGATCGAATATCCCAATCAAATTCACGATCTGCTGCAGGATGAGAAAACCCTGCCAACGATTGACTTAATCTCCCCAAAAATTTCCCTAACTTTTCAAAATCTTGAGAATACATTTTTCTGTCTTTTAAAAATATTCCATCTAAATATTCAACTAATCTGACGAAATATTTTTGTCCATCTTTTTCAATTTCTTTAATTCTACCCATTTGTAATGGTACACCCAAAGCAGGATCGTGGGTATGGATAAATAGAACGGCTTCATTTTGTAAATCTAAAATTTCACGTGGTTCTGCCAGATTGGATATTTTTAAAACATATTTTTGATTGGAATTAGATAGGATGAGAAAATTCTGGTCCCGGTCGCTATAAAGATCATGGGCTTTGCCGGACAAATTAAATAGAGACAAACTTATTTTTTCTACTTCCAGTTCGGAAAATATTGGCGGTGCTGTGGTAAATACAGAAGACATTTAGAATAAAAATTACAGTACGAGACTACTCGGTTCCACCTTCATTTTTAGTTAGTATCAAACAATATTGTCATTGCGATAAAGATTTGAGAATCCACCAGTATTTTTTTATTTATTTTAAATAGTGTTAGTTGAATTGGAGGGTATTCTGAATGTTTCAAAGGTTCTTCCGACCACAGATTTCTGAAATATAATTAATCGTAACCGTTGAAAGGTTGACGCAAACAAAACCTATGAATTTGGTGGTAAACTGTTTATTTCTGGATTTCGGTTCTAGGCAATCCTAACCGGAATGATAGGAGAAAGGATAAATCAGGATTCCATATTTTTATTCACAGCAATATGGATGCCCAGTAAAACCAGTTCCGGCACAATGATGTGAAATAAATTGTCATTGCGATAAAGATTTGAGAATCCACCGGTTGCCACCACCACCGGTTTTTCTTCTGGAAATGATTCACGCGTAATTTCTTTGATCAATTCTTTCACCATTCCCATTTGCCCAAAATAGAGTCCGGACTGGATGCTGCCCATGGTGGATCGCCCCACCACTTTTTCCCGTTTCACAATTTCTACGGGCGGAAGTTTGGCTGCTTTTTGTTCAAGCGCTTCCATGGAAATTTGGAGTCCTGGAATAATCGTGCCACCTTGATAGACTTTATCTTTGGTCACCACATCAAAAGTCGTTGCCGTTCCAAAATCAATTAGAATTAGGTTTTTCCCGGGAAATTGATCTACGGCAGCCACAGCCGCTGCAATCCGATCGGCACCCACTTCTGCTGGATTCCGGTAATTAATTTTGAGTCCTATTTTTGCACCGGGACCCAACTCAAAAGGCCTTATACCAAAATATTTAATACAAGCATTCCGTAAAGAATGGATTGCATCGGGAACGACAGAACAAATTCCGATGTGGCTAATCTGTTTTGGATCCAAGTCATTTTCGTTTAATACCGATCGTAAAAAAATGCCAATTTCGTCTGAAGACCCACGAAAGGATGATGTTTTTCTGAATTGAAGAATTAAACGCTTTTCATTGAAAACACCACCATGGATTGATGTATTTCCCACATCGAGACACAATATCATAATATCACCTTTTTTAACATATTTTCCAAAAGGTCACCCAATTCTGTGGCATGATTTACTGAAGATATTTCTCCATTTTGGTCAAATAAATTAAAATCAGATTGGACACCATCTTTCCTAGATGAAACATCATTTTGGACAATCCAATCCGCCCCAGAATTTTGGAATAATTTTTTCACTTTTTCTTTAATTGTAGCAGAATTATTTGTTGCTGTGAATTTGAAAGCAATGAGTCGCATATTCTTATTTTTACATTTTTCTCGTATCGCATTTACGAGTTTGGGTGTCCGTTCCATTTCTAAAATCAATGTGTCTTGATTAGAGGAAATTTTGCTCATTTTATTAGAATGAATAGGAGCAAAATCACTCACGGCTGCCAAATGGATTACTGCATCAAAACTATTTTCTGATAAAAGTTTATCCAATTCAATTTGAAGATTTTTGCTAGAAGAAAACTCAACGGAT
>JABHAX010000191.1 GCA_018674095.1 Fidelibacterota bacterium | reverse complement strand
GTGTTAGACAAGGAAAATGGGAGTGTCGCATTTCAGGTACCCATCCTTGGGTTTATTTTTGAGAATGCTCTCATGCAGGAACATTTTAATGAAAATTATTTGGAATCAGAAAAATTTCCCACAGCCATTTTTAAGGGAAAAATTAATGATTGGGAATTAATTGAATTATCTGAAAAAGATCAAGAAGTTAATTTAACAGGAGAAATGACAATACACGGTGTAACTAATGAATTTTCAGAGAAAGGATTTATTTCTATTAAAAATAATAAGATTGGTGGGACAACTCAATTCAAAATAATTGTGGCAGATTATGGGATAGAAATTCCAAAAATAGTCCGAAATAATATTGCTAAAATTGTGGACGTTAATGTAAAATTGAGTTTAAAGAAAAAATGAAAATATTTTTATTACTATTTTTTTGTCTCATTTTTTCACTCTTTGCCCAAGATGACTTATTGGATCTTCTCGATGATGAATCGGCAAACACTATCCCCGTGTCAGCAACATTCAAAGCGACCCGAATTGTGAATGCCCAATCCATAGAATTGGCTCGGCCAAAAACACTAGAATTCATGATTCAGCACCGCTTTGGTTCTATGGGAAATGGACTTTATGATCTCATGGGACTCGATGGCGCCATGATTCGTTTTGAATTAAAATATGGTTTCAATCCTAAAATATCGTTGGGAGCCGGAAGAAGTAGTCTCAATAAAACCTATGATTTTTTCACCAAACTTAAACTAAGTAATCAATCAAATAATTTTCCTTTATCCACTGCAGTTTTTGCAAAAGCGGAAATTGAGACTCTGGAAAGACAAAGCGAATTTTCAGAAAAATTGGAAAATCGTCTCACCTACGATTCCCAATTCCTAATCGCCCGAAAAATAAATTCATCTATTTCTGTTCAAATAATGCCAACATGGATTCATCACAATTGGGTAAGAGTTCAGACTAATAAACAAGATCTTTTTTCTGTTGGATTTGGGGGGCGATTTAAACTCACAAAACGGGTGTCAATTAATATGGATACTTTTTTCCCTTTGGGTGAAAGAGATGAAAATTTTAAACAATCTTGGGGTGTTGGTTTTGATATTGAAACGGGAGGACATGTATTTCAATTGATGGTAACGAATGTCCAGGGATCTTATGAAAGCGCCTATATTGAAAATGCGACTGGGACATTGGATGGAATGGAAATTTATTTAGGATTTAATATTACGCGTGTTTTTAGATTGTAAAATTTCTATAATTGGTGCAATAATTTCATGTGGATTTGGGCAAAATATATCCTGTGATGAAGCGAAAGATTTGTATGAAAATGGCAATATAAGGCAGTGTGAATTATTACAGAATTTTAGATTAGGTGGCAACCTTTTCTGAAAGGGATATTTTGCTTAAATTTGATTCTTTAGGAGCAATCATAAAATAATAGAGGCATTTAAATGAAATTAATATTATGAAACACAGGAGCATTCATTGGCGGCATAATTATTGGAATGGTTATCAATATGGGGCTCATTATTCTTGGCAGTAATATCATTGCACCGCCGGAAGGGATGGATTCAATGGATGAAGAAAACCTAAAAGCACATTTTTATTTATTTGAATTCAAACATTTTGTTTTTCCGTTTCTTGCCCACGCAGGTGGAACACTTGTTGGTGCTTTTATTGCTGCGAAAATTGCGCTTAGTTATGGACTCAAATTTGCCATGGGTATTGGTGTCTTCTTTTTATTCGGTGGAATTATGATGGTCCAAATGCTCCCTTCACCGATTTGGTTTATTGTTTTAGATTTAGGATTCGCTTATTTACCCATGGGTTGGTTGGGTTGGAAATTATATCAATTAACTTTTACATAGATTACGGATTAATTTGTATATTAATTATCATGGATATAAATTAAATGTGAAGGGTTTCATTCATGCCTTTTAGAAATTTTAATTATTATACATATTAATAAATTAAGAAGAGAGCAGAAAATGAAGAAAATGAAGATGGGGTTTACCTTAATAGAATTAATAATGGTTACCATTATCCTTGGCGTTCTGGTAGCTGTCGCCATACCGCGATATATGACAATGCAGTCAAATGCCGAGGCATCTGGAGAAGATGCAGTCATCAATGCTATCGTATCAGGTTTAGAAATTTATGCGAATGAAAAATTAATCGATTCCGGTCGCCGTGTATGGCCTTCGAATCCATTTGAAGCATTGGAGAAAAAGCCAACAGGCTATAATAGTCTTGATTCGGATAATGCTAATGCGGATGATGAATGGACATTTAACACTAGCAACAATACAATTACCCACATGAGAAAAGAGAATAGTAGCTATTATTGGTCGTATGATCCTGGAAGCAATAGTGCTTCACCAATAAGTGATTGTTGGAGTGGCGACTATAGTAATCATGGAGAACTAATGGCCGCTGTTGATAATGGATATGTTGTTGCAACACAATCTGCAAATTCAGAATCACAGTGTGGAGAGGGAGAAACATTTTTCTGGTGTCAGCAACCAGGTTCATCTACGGATAATTTTGATTACTGCGGAAGTAATGGATACTGTCCTGTAAATGATGTTAATGGAACTGCGTGTTGTTATTGTGGTGGATGTTTAATAACCGTCTGTCCGAGTAGTTCACCTAGCAACGATGCTGTCGGAGCTGGTATTGGGACAAGAACTGCAATTTAAATAAGCTTAACAAAACCAATACCCAATAGAAAGTATTTGTGAAAAGAATCTGACTTAAAGATTCATAGGAACCCATCTTGTCTGAAGTCAGTTAGGATTGGAAAGTCTTTTCATATTTTTCATAAGAAAATAAAATCTAAAAGCCCATTTTATGACGGGCTTTTTTGTTTGTGGAATTAAATTGGTTTTATACCGTCCCCAACAGGCATATTCTTAAAGAAATTTCTGAAAAAGATAGTTTCGATCTATTTGGAGTTTTAGAAACATTTAAAGTTAATACTGATAGTAACATACAAATAAAAAATACATAAGTACAAAATAATGCCATTCACACCATATCATACGGGACCAGGGATTCTTATCAAATCTCTTCTACATGGCAGTTTTAGCCTAATAGTGTTCGGGTGGGCTCAAATCATAATGGATCTTCAGCCGTTATTTGTTTTCATTAATGGTTATGGGGTTTTCATATCAATATAATAATAGGAACCAGTATCACAATGCATTAAGCCGTAATGAGAATGGGTTTATAAATTATTTTTCAGGATATATCTTAAAGTACAT
>JABHAX010000016.1 GCA_018674095.1 Fidelibacterota bacterium | reverse complement strand
TGGCAACATTATGGTTTAATTTGGCTCATTATGCACTCCGTGTTTGGCCTTGGATCATCGTGGCCGTTGTATCCATTGTAATGTTTCCCATGATCCCGGAATCCTATTCTGAATTGGGTGTGAAGGCGGGCTATCCATTGGTCATGAATACACTCCTTGGACCGGGGATGAAAGGTATACTTATTGTTTCCTTCCTAGCCGCATTCATGTCCACCATTGATACCCATCTCAATTGGGGCTCTTCCTACATGATTAATGATATTTATAAACGGTTTTTCAAACCGAATGAATCAGAAGTACATTATGTATTTGTGGGGAAAATATTTACCATTATTCTGATGGTACTTGCTGCATTCACCGCATTGAAAATGCAAAGTATTTCCAAGGCATGGGAATTCATTTTTTCAATGGGCGCAGGGATTGGGCTGGTGCTCATCCTCCGCTGGTTTTGGTGGCGTATAAACGCCTGGAGTGAGATCACGGCACTTGCTACATCAATCTCGGTCACCATTTCTTTAGAAGTTTTAGCCTGGAGCCAAACAATTGCAGCAGGAGATACGTATGAATTATTTGCTGCATCACCCATCCTTTTTGGCATTTCATTACAGGTTCATCATAAACTAATGATTATTGTGCCATTGGCAATTATTGCTTGGGTAACTGCCACATTTTTAACAAACCCTGAACCTGTTGATAAGCTAAAAGAATTTTATAATCGGGTTCAACCCGGCGGATGGTGGGAGCCTATCACTGCTGGTTACACCCATACACTTCAGCCCGTGAGTGAAGGATTTTTTATGCAATGGATCGCCGGAATCCTTATGATTTATGGCTTCACATTTGGGATCGGGAATTTAATTTTCCAAAATTACAGTCTATCTGTAATTTTATTTGGCTGTGCAGGGATTGGATCTTACCTGGTATGGAACAGAAGTTTATCAAAACTAAACTAAACACGCAAATCACAAAGTTCTTAAAGGAAAAGTTCTTAGTGAATTTCGTGATTAAATAAAATTTTGTTAGTATAAAAATGTCAGAACCAAGACGAATATATTCCATTGATATTTTTCGGGGCATGACCATCGCCCTTATGATTCTAGTAAATAATCCCGGAAGTTGGGGACATGTATATGCTCCCCTGCTTCATGCCAAATGGCACGGTTGTACTTTGACAGATCTGGTATTCCCATTTTTTCTTTTTCTCGTGGGTGCATCCATGCGATTCGCATTTGTGAAATGGCATTATTATCCATCTCCCAAATTTTATAAACACATTTTCTGGCGAACAGTTTCCATCTTTATGGCTGGTTGGCTCATTCATGCCTACCCTTTCATTCAACAGGATTGGGACTGGTCTTCTTTCCGTTATTTTGGGGTTTTACAGCGGATAGCCATCGCCTACGGCATCAGTGCCCTGCTCATCATTCGCTATGACTTCAAACAACTTTTACCTATTATTTCAGGTATCCTCCTTTTTTACTGGGGATTACTCTGGTTAGGCGGAACCGGCGCCCCTTACGGACTTGAAGAAAATTTGGTTCGGAAAGTGGATATATTTCTTTTTGGTGAAAAACATCTTTATGGCGGATTTGGGATACCCTTTGATCCGGAAGGATTATTAAGTGCAATACCATCGGTGGGGACAGTCCTGATTGGCTACTTAATGGGTGGGATGCTACACACTACAAAAAATTATACTGATTGTGCAAAACGCATGGCCATCTTCGGTTTGGGGCTCATCGTTGTCGGATGGATTTGGGGTCTTATTTTCCCCATCAATAAAGCGATCTGGACCAGCTCTTATGTTTTATTTACAGGTGGCATTGCTGCCTTGGTGTTAGCTGGACTTACCTGGCTCATTGATATCAAATTGTGGAAAAAACCCTTTTGGATTTTTGAAGTGTTTGGCACTAATTCTATTTTTCTATTTGTGGCATCTGGCTTGTGGGCAAAAACAATTCTTTATATTAAAAGAGACATTAATGGAGAAATGGTCAGTGCTTATAATTATTTATACAAAACAATTTTTGTTCCTTTTGCCGGAGACTTGAATGGATCTCTCCTTTTTGCCCTAACCCACGTTTTGGGCTTTTGGCTTGTGCTCTATTGGATGTATCGCAAAAAGATTCAAATCAAATTGTAGAATGAGATTTTTTTTACTTTTCATATTATTTATCGGTTTTACCTTTGCCATTGATTCACCATACATTGTTGTTCTAGGTATCGCTCAGGATGGTGGTTCGCCCCAAAGTGGATGTGAAAAACCCTGCTGCAAAGATCTTTGGAATAGTGATGAAAAAGAAAAAGTTTCCTGCATTGGGATTGTTGATCCAAAATCCGGAAAAAGTTGGCTCATTGATGCCACACCAGATTTTCCGGAACAATATAGAATTCTGACTGAAGAACACCAAACAGAATTGGCTGGGATTTTTCTCACTCACGCCCACATCGGACATTATACTGGACTCCTTCATCTTGGGCGAGAAGTGATGGGCGCAAAAGATGTTCCGGTGTTTGCCATGCCCACGATGAAAAAATTTCTGGAAACGAATGGTCCCTGGAATCAACTGGTTTCCGTAAACAATATTAAAATTCAGCCTATCAAGAATGATAAAGAAATCAAATTGGCGCCCGGGTTAATCATTGAACCATTCCTCGTTCCCCATCGGGATGAATATTCTGAAACAGTGGGTTACAAGATTATGGGAACGAATCAATCCGTTTTATTTATTCCAGATATTGATAAATGGGAAAAATGGGATCAGGATATTTTTGAAGTGA
>JABHAX010000190.1 GCA_018674095.1 Fidelibacterota bacterium | reverse complement strand
TTCAATCATGATTTCTGTTTTGCTCTTTCCCAAATTTCATCCATTTCTTCTAAGGTAGATTCTTCCAACTTTTTTCCTTTCGCTTCCAATTCTTCTTCAATTTTTTGAAAACGATATATGAATTTCTTATTGGTGGCTCTGAGCATATCTTCAGCCGGTATATCTAAATAACGAGCTAGATTTACCACCGAAAAAAGGACATCGCCAATTTCTTCTTTGGTGTTTTCTGTATCGCCTTTTTCATGTGCGGATTTTAGTTCATCAATTTCTTCATGAAGTTTTGCCCAAACATCATCAATGTTATCCCAGTCGAATCCAGCATAAGCTGCTTTTTGTTGGAGTCTCTGGGCACGCGTTAACGCGGGCAAAGCTGGCGGTACACCATCTAAACGAGATTTACGATTCTTTTCAGAATGCTTTAATGCTTCCCAATTTTTTTTTGCTTCAAAAGCAACGTCCGCTTTTTTATCCCCAAATACATGAGGATGACGTCGAATAAGTTTTTTCACCACAGTATCCAGAGAATCGGCAATCGTAAATTTTGAATCTTCAGAAGCTATCTGAGTTTGTAATGCCACGTGAAGCATAATATCACCCAATTCTTCTTCAAGAGTTTCAAAATCGTTGTCCTCTACGCTTTCCATTACTTCATACGCTTCCTCAAGGAAATAGGGGAGTAATGATGCGTGGGTTTGTTCTTTATCCCATGGACAGCCATCGGGTCCACGGAGTTTTTCTACAATGTCTAATAATTTGACAAATTTTTCAGCGGCATGTTGTTTATTCATTTAACTCTCAAATATTTTTTGCCAGTTTATCTGGCTTAAAAAATCATCTTCCATCTGGGTCATTTCTAATTTTTCTTTCTTGGATTCATCATCAAATCCTAACAAATGAAGGCAGCCATGTATAATCAACCTTGTAATTTCTTTTTCAAAGGGCTCTCCAAAGGATTTTGAATTTTCTTCGGCCCGTGGCAAGCTAATATAAATTTCGCCTTCTACCACTTTTTCTACATAATCATTTAATCGAAACGCAATAACGTCTGTCCATTGATCTTTATGAAAATATTCTTTTTTAAGAGAAGATAACAGTTCGTCTGACCCAAAAATAAGTGAGATTTCACCCGATTCAATCTTGTTTGATTCCATAACATGAATTGTGGTTTTATTAACAATAAATTCATTTGGAGATTGGAATTTAGGATCACAACTAACAGAAATATTTATCATGCAGATGCAGTACTTTTTGGATCATCAGGGTATTCAATTCGGATATGGTAAATACCGCGGAGAACCGGAAGCATTCCAGTGGTTCCATCCACGGTACCTTTAATTTTATTTAATTCATCCAAGGTGATAGGACATTCGCTCATCTGACCATCATCAATTCGGCTTTTAATAATTTTATCAATCATTGCTTCAATTTTAAAAATATCAGGCTCTTTAATTGAACGAACGGCTGCTTCCACTGCTTCACAAATCATGAGAATACCCGTTTCCTTTGTATTCGGTTTTGGGCCGGGATATCGGAATGCACTTTCATCAACTGTGGCACCTGTTTCTTCAGCATCCTTCAGTGCCATGCGATAAAAATATTCAACACGTGTCGTTCCATGATGCATAGGAATAAAATCAGAAACTAATTTGGGGAGAGCATATTCTTCGGCTAATTCCAATCCTTCTTTTACATGAGCTCGAATAATTTTCGCACTCATTGTATGGGTAATTGTATCATGCTTATTGGCCCCACCATATTGGTTTTCAATGAAATATTCGGATTTTTCCATTTTGCCAATATCGTGGTAATAAGCCCCAACGCGACATAAAAGAGAGTGAGCATTTATGGCATTAGCACAAGATTCCGCAAGATTCCCCACCACAATACTATGGTTAAATGTTCCATTCGTTTCTTGTTGGGCACGTTTTAATAATGGATGGTCATAATCCAATAATTCAATCAAGGTTAAATCTGTCGTTACCTCGAATAGAATCTCAAATAAACCAATCATTCCATACGTAACAATTGGGGCCAAAATGCTGTTAATTGTCAATAATTGGATGTCGGTCAACATATTTATCCAATTGTGTTCTTTGAAAAGCCCTAGTCCCAAAACGACAAAAATACTGGCCGCAATTAGAGCAAACATGGTGGTGAATAATTGAGTTCTCTTTCTCAATTCACGGATATTATAGACGGCAATTGTTGACGTGAACAATGATACAATCACAAGATCAATATTTTGCCCCATCATAAGCCCCATCATAAGCGCCATGGATGTTGTAGCCATAAATCCAATTCGGGCATCAAATAAAATCGTAAGCGTCATGGCGCCCACGGTAACAGGAATTAAGTATTCTGACCATTCCAATCGAATGACAAAAATGTGAGCCAATCCTAATTGAATGAGAAAAACGATAGAAATTAATGAGACCAATTTCCAATCCCGAAATATGGTAACGCGATACACTACCAAAAATGCAAAAAACAAAGAAACAACAACCGATAACAGAATAATTCTCCCCAAGAAGCTCCAAGCAATTTTTACCCAACCCGAATTGGTTTCATGTTTCGTGACCGCAACAGACAAAGAGTTTAATTTTTGAAGGACATCTTCCGTAATTCGAATATTGGCATCTACAATTAATTCATTTTTTAAAACCACACCTTGACTTATGGGTACCATATTCAAACTTTCGAGTTGGCGACGTTCGGTTATTTCCCTGTTAAATAAGAGATTTGGTTTCATGAATTCTACAATAAGATCATATCCCAAATCTCGAAATACGTCACCCTCCAAAAAAACTGCGAGTAATTCTTTACGTGCTTTCGTCCAAGCGACTTGAAGATCGTTAAAACTTGTGGGTGAAGCAAGATCTGGAACATCACTTTGGTTTATTGTAACCTGGTGACTCTCTATATCACTAATGGCAATATTATAAATTCCTTCCGTCCATCTATTTTTACAAATTTGGACAATGCGAATTTTATTCCGTTCTAAATCCTTCATGTTTTTTGGATCTTGTTCCGGCGTCACATAATAGATCCATTCCGGTTTATTTTGAGTAAATGAATACATACGATGAAATTCTTGGGTCAGGATTGATAAATTAGTACTATCCGAGACAAGTTCCGATTTTGCCTTTTCATATTGTTTATGATACCGCCTTTCATAAACCAATTGTTTAGATTCTTTTAATCGCCAACTCAAATGGCGTAACTCATTTGCCATCGCAAAAAATTCGTTTAACGAGGCTGTATGTTTTTCAACAATTTCATCTTTTCTGTTAAACGTAAATGGAACTGACTTTTTTTGATTCTCTAAATCTTCTTTCAATCGGTCTTCAGATTTCAAAATAGAAAATGTAAAGGGAGCAATGATTGGCTCTCGAGTTATATCATTCAACTGATAGGAATATTTCAGCGATTTCCCCTGTGGGAACAAAATAGAAATACTCAGGATTAATCCAAAAATAACTAGATATTGCTTCCAATATTTATCAATCAGAAGATATTGAACCAATGGGTTGGGCTTTGGGTCTCCCACTATTATACCTGGACGTCTTTTATGATTTCTCTGGAAATAATGAGTCGTTGGATTTCGCTAGTACCTTCGCCTATTTCAAGGATTTTTGCATCTCGGAAAAAGCGCTCCACGCCATAGTCTCGAACATATCCATATCCTCCAAGAACTTGAATTGCTTCAGTGGTGACTTCCATGGCAGTTTCACTGGCAAAAAGTTTTGCCATGGCCGCCTCTTTAGTAATATCTAATCCTTGGTCTTTCATCCACGCTGCATGGTAAACCAATAATTTTGACGCTTCAATTTTAGTAGCCATATCTGCTAATTTAAATCCAACAGATTGGAATTTATGAATGGATTTCCCAAACGCTTCCCGTTCTTTAGAATAGGCTAATGCACGTTCATAAGCACCCACAGCAGTTCCAACAGACAATGCACCAATGGATACTCTACCCGATGTTAATGTTTTCATGAAGGTTTTAAAACCTTCACCGGGCGTTCCCAAAATTGATGATGCTGGAATCCTCATATCTTTAAAAAACAATTGGCGCGTGTCACTGGCTCGCCATCCCATTTTTTTCTCTTTTGGACCAATCTCAAGACCTTCAGTATTTGTTGGAATGGTAAAAGCTGCGATTCCTAGGTTTTCGCCATTTTCGACGACTTGGGATGTAAAAGATAACACACCGGCCTCACCAACATTCGTAATAAATATTTTTCCACCATTCACTACATATTCATCTCCATCGCGAACAGCTTTCGTTTTTGTAGCTCCAGCATCACTACCAGCATCCGGTTCAGTTAAACCAAATGCACCCAACATTTCACCAGAAGCTAATTTAGGAAGATACGTATTTTTTTGTTCTTCAGAACCAAACATCAAAATAGGAAGTGAACCCAAGGATGAATGAGCTGTCATTGTGATAGCGACGGAGGCATCTGCTCTTCCTAATTCCATGATTGCAGTTGCAAAGGCAACCATATCCAAACCAGCTCCACCATATTTTTCAGGGATAAGAATACCCATGAGGCCCAATTCACCCATTTTATCCACAAGGTCTCGAGGAAATTTCCCCAATTCATCTAATTCTTGTGCGACTGGTGTAATCTCAGAATCTGCGAATTCTCGAACCATGTTGCGAATCATAATATGTTCATTTGTAAAAAATAAATTATCCATTGAAACGGTATTCTCTTTTTAAAGGTTTAAGTTTGAATTTACTACAGGAGTTAACTATTTAAAGATAGTCGAATGTCTCTTGCATTCAATTGAATTGTTTCTCTGCCTTTCCACACATTGGTCTCAACGACGCAAGCAATATCAATAGGTTGCCCAAGGATGAGTTCTTGGTAATGGTTTGCCAGCCCGAATCCAATGACATCAATAGCGGACCTGTTTTGTTTAATCTGGAATCGAATATGATCCCCATTCCCAATCACTTTTGGATTTCCTACAACTTCTGCATTCGTTACAGCGAATTTTGGACGCATATTTCCAGGTCCAAATGGACCTAATTTTTTCATGAAATCCATGAATCTTTGATTCAAATCTGATAAATAAATTTCAGCGTCCAAATAAAGTTTTG
>JABHAX010000189.1 GCA_018674095.1 Fidelibacterota bacterium | reverse complement strand
TTGATGCCGTCCCCCTTCAAAGGGTTCTTTCAGCCACATTTCAATTACATCGTAAATCTCATGTTCTGACATAAAGCGCGCGCCCAAAGATAAAATATTGGCATTATTATGTTCTCTAGAGAGTTTCAAAATTTCTTTCGGTCCATTATAAAAAACGGCCGCGCGAACGCCTTTTATTCTATTAGCAGCCATGGCTTCACCTTGTCCCGAACCACCTAAAATAATGCCGCGACTTCCTACGTCCATTGCTACTGCTTTAGCACAAGGAAATATAAAATCGGGATAATCGTCCAAAGCATCATATTCGTGAGCCCCGTGATCGGTTACGTCATGACCTTTTTCGATCAAATAAACACTGATCACATTTTTGAGTTCAAGTCCCGCATGGTCTGTTGCGATATGTATTTTCATAATTTTTTTGCCACGAAGTTCCCGAAGACACACTAAGATTTTTTCCTTAATGTGATTTGGTTCCCTTGGTGACTATAATAACCTTGTTAAATGATCTCGAATTTTTTGTTCAACTTGATCAGCAGTGAAACCAAATTCCTCTGCCAAATCTTTTCCTGGTGCGGATGCGCCAAAATGGTCTATCCCAATGGCTAACCCATTTTGGCCGATGTATTTATCCCATCCCATGGTGATGCCTGCTTCCAAGGATACTTTCATGGCACCACGACTTGGGATAAGTGAATTTTTATATTCATCAGATTGCTGTTCAAAAATCTCCCAACATGGCATACTCACCACTCGGATATTTTTATCCGACATTGCTGCGGCGACTTCCATAGCCAATCCAACTTCTGATCCAGTGGCTAAGAAAACCAATTCTGGATTTTCACAGTCCAAAACGTAATAAGCACCTTTGGATACACCTTCAATAGTTTCGTTCATAGTTTGATTCAACACTTTCACACCTTGACGCGTAAGTAACAATGCGCTCGGTGTTTCTTTTTGATCCATTGCCATTCGAAAACAGGCAGCTGTTTCTTTGGCGTCTCCAGGTCTGAAAACATTAAAATTTGGAATAGTCCGTAACGCCATGGCATGTTCGATGGGTTGATGTGTGGGGCCATCTTCACCCACCCAAAAAGAATCATGGGTGAATTCATGTATCACTCGACATTGTTGAATGGCTGCCAATCTAAGCGCCGGCCGTTCATAATCCGCAAATACCAAAAATGTTCCGCCAAATGGAACCACGCCACCATGGAGTGCCATTCCATTCATGGCAGCTGCCATTGGGAATTCCCGTACGCCAAATGCTATATTGCGTCCAGATCGATTTTCTCGAGTGAAGTCACCATAAGTTTTGGCAAAATTCCCCGTATAATTTGATGGTTCTAAATCTGCGGAACCACCAATAATGGACGGTACTTGTTCAGCAAATTTATCTAAGGTTGTGCCGAATGCTTTTCGTGTGGCAATAGATAATCCTGTTTCAAATTCCGGGAATTCAATATTACCAATATTGTCCGCAATTGTGGCATCCCATAATGATTTGAATTCGGTATCTTTACAAGCACTTGAAACTGCATCGTTCCATTCACTTGCATTTTTTATCAAAGATTCAAAACGAGATTGGAAATGATTTAAGACTTCTTCCGGTAAATAAAATGATTCGTTGGGGAGTCCCAATTTTTCTTTAGTGGCATCAATCTCATCTTGCGGAAGTGGCGCACCGTGAGTCTCATGATCACCCTCCATGTTGGCTGAGCCCTGAGCCATGATGGTTGTGCCAATGATTAAACTAGGGCGATCAACGACTTGGGCCTTTTCTATAGCCTCTCGAATCTGTTCATGATTATGGCCATCAATTTCCTGAACGTCCCAACCAAAGCCATCAAAAACTTGTGCATAATTAGTGGAATCAGATCTTTCCACTTTTCCTGAGATTTGCGCATTATTAGAATCATAAAAAACGATTAGTCGAGACAAACCCCAATGTCCCGCCATAGAGCCGGCACCCAAAGTAATCGGTTCTTGGAAGTCGCCATCACCTGCGACCACATAAGTAAAATGGTTCACAATTTCACCCAATCGCGCCCTCAACATAGATTCAGCCGTTGCCATACCAACCGCCATGCCAAAACCTTGGCCCAATGGACCTGTAGTTGCGTCTACGCCATGAATTTCAACTTCAGGATGGCCCGGAGTACGGCTGTGAAGTTGGCGAAATTCTTTCATATCATCCACCTTCAACCATCCAATCTGGGTCAGCATGGCATA
The DNA here is from genome assembly GCA_018674095.1 of Fidelibacterota bacterium. Taxonomy (GTDB): domain Bacteria; phylum Fidelibacterota; class Marinisomatia; order Marinisomatales; family UBA1611. The sequence goes on along the minus strand of JABHAX010000189.1, from coordinate 266 downwards.
AATCAAAGCGGATTCATGTCCCGCAGAAAGAACGAAACGATCCCTGTTGAACCAATCAGGATTATTGGGATCAAAATTCAAATATTCAGTAAAAAGGATTTGGGTAAAATCCGCCGATGACATGGGGCCGCCGCTGTGACCAGAGTTGGCTTTACGAACGGAGTCCATGATTAAGCCTTTAGTCACCGCCACTGCAAATTGATTTTTCTCTTCGGAAGTCCATTCTGAAAAATTTTCTATATTTTGATATTTGCTCATAAATTATT
>JABHAX010000188.1 GCA_018674095.1 Fidelibacterota bacterium | reverse complement strand
TGCCCAAAACTGAACTCAACGGAGATTCACAAAATATATTTCAGATTTCAAGTGAACAATCATTTACCCATCTTCGACTCCATATTTATCCCGATGGTGGTGTGGCAAGATTTCGAGCATATGGAAGTCCAAGTTATACCAGCCAAAACGAAAATAAGTTAATTGATTTTGCATTGGGAGATAATGGGGGCGAATTGATCTCCTGTAGCGATATGCATTTTAGTCATATGAGAAATTTAATAAAGTCCACCACCGGCATTGATATGAGTGATGGCTGGGAAACGAAACGCCGTCGTGGACCAGGATATGATTGGGCGATTCTAAAACTTGGCTCCCCCTGTATTATTGAGCGCGTTTTGGTGGACACACTCCATTTTAAAGGAAATTTTCCAGATTCATGTTCGATTGAAGGGTGCAATGCACCTGATATAAAGAAGAAAGAAATTCTCTCAAATATTATAGAATGGAAGGAGATTCTATCCCAATCAAAACTTGTAGCAAATCAAGAATCCGTTATTATTCTCAACTTAAATTCTCCCATTACGCATATTCGGTTTAACATTTTTCCAGATGGCGGCGTGAGCCGCTTGAGAATTTTAGGTCGTTCGGTATTATGACTATTGAATCTTTTAATTCCTTAACTGATTCTGAAGCATTTAAAGAATTTGAAATGTGCTGTGGCGCAACGAATTGGGTAAAGCGAATTATTGCTTCTCGTCCTATCGATTCGAAAGGTGCGTTATTAAAAGTAGCGGAAGAAATTTGGTTTTCACTTAAATCTGAAGATTGGTTAGAAGCGTTTACCCACCATCCCAAAATTGGAGATATTGAATCATTGAGAGAAAAATTCCACAATACAAAATCAATATCAGAAAATGAACAATCGGGCGTCAATGATGCTTCTGAGAACACCTTAAAAAATTTAGCTAAATCAAATCAATTGTACGAAGATAAATTTGGGTTTATTTTTATTGTATGTGCCACAGGAAAATCTGCAGATCAAATGTTGACGCTCATAAAAATGAGACTCAACAATAATATAGAAACAGAAATGCAAAATGCGGCTAAAGAACAAAACAAAATCACACAACTACGTTTAGAGAAACTATTAAAATGACATCATCATTTACACCAGAGATTATTGACGAAATAAATAATCGTCTCAAAACTGCCAATGATGCATTCAATGTAGCGCATCCAGGTGAATCACCAGAGCGGCAACCTGTTCATACTGTATATGGCGGCGCACATATTTTCAAGGCAGATACTGCCAATAAAATGGGTGCTGCTGCTGCCAAGCACCTAAGAACTTATGCCCCGAATTTTATTGATTTCGCAAAAATGCTGGAATTAAAAGGACACGAGTTTCTCCCTGATTCAATGGATGAAATTTCATCCAATAATGATCAACAACGAAATGAAGCTACCATCTTTGCCCATACGGTATATCATCGTGTCCTGGAAAAACTAGAACGAGAACCTGTGGAAGATTTCCGAATTGATTTTGAAGATGGATACGGGAACCGTCCTGATGAAGAAGAAGATAATCATGCGATGTTAGCGGCTAAAGAAGTGGCCAAAGGCTTGGCTTCTAATTCTCTTCCCCCATTTATCGGTATCCGAATCAAGCCATTGACGGAAGAACAAAAAATACGATGCATACGAACGCTGGATTTATTTATCACGACACTTCTGGAAAATACAACCGATCAATTGCCAGAAAATTTTGTAGTCACTTTGCCAAAAGTAACAATTCCTGAACAAGTGACAGCATTGGTGCACTTGTTTGAAGCTCTGGAATCCAAGACGAGTCTTTCATCCGGATCCCTAAAAATGGAACTCATGATTGAGACACCACAATCCATCCTAGATAGTCATGGGAATTCTGCTTTACGGACTTTAGTGGCGGCGGCTCATGGCCGATGCGTTGGCGCACACTTTGGCGTCTATGATTATACAGCATCCACAAATATTACAGCCGAGTATCAAAGTATCACTCATCCAAACTGCGATTTCGCACGACATATGATGCAGGTTGCATTAGGCGGAACTGGTATTCGTCTTTCTGATGGCGCCACCAATATAATGCCTGTGGGGCCACATCGCCCAACACAAGACAAACCATTAACGAAAAGTCAAATGGCAGAAAACAAAGCAGTTGTGTATCATGCGTGGCGATTGAATTTTAATGATATACTTCATTCCTTAAAACACGGCTATTATCAAGGATGGGATTTACATCCGTCTCAATTTCCCCTTCGATATGCGGCCGTATATTCATTTTTCCTGGAAGGCTTGGCCACCACATCAACGCGGTTGAAAACTTTTATGGGCAAGGCAGGACAAGCCACCTTGGTTGGCGATGTGTTTGACGATGCCGCTACGGGACAAGCACTTCTTAATTATTTTCTCCGCGGTATCAGTTGCGGCGCCATCACGGAACAAGAAGCTGAAGCAACAGGGCTTACACTGGAAGAAATTCGTACACGATCATTCAAAAAGATTTTACAAGGGAGACAATCATGAAAAGCGCAATTACAACCCACGTATTGGATACATCATCGGGAGCGCCCGCAGAGAATATTCATGTGGTTTTAGAAGCGTTTCGAGAAGGAGAAAACTGGGAAACTATTGGTGTGGGGCACACAGATTCGGACGGACGAATAAATAATTTTTCTATCGAATCTGACACCATCTCTGCCGGAGCATATCGTTTAACATTCCATGTTTCTTCCTTTTTTGAATCAAAGGGTGTGGAAAGTTTTTATACATCAATTCCAATAATGTTTAACTTGGATGATCCCAGTTCCCATTATCATGTGCCCCTACTCTTGAATCCATATGGTTATTCAACTTACAGGGGAAGTTAAAAAATGGAATGGTACACATACACAATTTCTGAATACCTGAATTTGGCCTTTCGATGGTTTCATATTGTTGCTGGTATCAGCTGGATTGGGCAAACGTATTTATTCAATTGGATGGAAAGAACCCTTCCATTAGAAGTCGACCCCGATGCGGATGAAAATGTTTCCGGCCAACTTTGGATGGTCCATGGTGGTGGATTCTACTTGGTGGAAAAACAAACCAAGCCCAAAGTAATGCCCCGTACACTTCATTGGTTTAAGTGGGAATCCGCATTAACATTTTTAAGCGGATTTTTTCTACTCATCATTGTTTATTATATGGGCGGACTCATGCTGGAACCAGATTCAGAAATGTCCGAATTAACCGCAGCTTTAATCGGGATGGGTGTAATGATTCTCGGTTTTGGTATTTATCGACTTTTGTGGTTATCTCCATTGGGGAAAAATGAGTATATCGGTTCGACGGTTTCTTTTCTACTCATTATTGGCTTATTTGTGGGGATGGATCAAATATTCAGTTCTCGTGCAGCCATGTTTCATATTGGTGCTTTATTTGGTACCATTATGGCAGCGAATGTTTGGATGATCATTCTTCCGGCGCAACGAAAAATGATTGCAGCTGTAGAAAATAATCAACAACCGGATATGTTATTGGGGGTGAAAGCAAAAAACTGTTCAAAACATAATACGTATATGTCAATCCCCGTTATTTTCATAATGATCAGCAGTCACTTCCCTGTTACAACCTATGGCAATTCGGATAACTGGCTTATGTTAGGGGTATTTATTCTTATCGGTTGGGCAGTGGCAAAGTGGATGAGAGGATAATAACCTCATCATTTTCACATATCCAGAATAAAAATTATTTAACGACCCATCAACGCTGGGTATATTTTATGTGAATCCTGAAAAGCCACTTTCCGGTGGGACGGGGCACACCATCCGTGTGTGTAAACAAAACAATGTAACAGTACTAGACCAATCCGATTGGTTGAAATAAACTTCTTTATATTCCACCATTTTGAGTGACTAAACTACCAGTTTCACCTTTACAAAAAACCCTTTACATTCTTGCCTGACTCCTTATGAAAAGACAAGTCTTTATTATATTATTCCTATGCTTCAGTCATGCAGAGATTATTCATGAATCGGGCGAACTCATTGAATTCTTCGGGGGAAATGCACCCGGAAGTGATTATGATAATTGGGTGAGTCATGTAACAGAGGGCATTGCTTCTTCTGGTTATAATGATTATGGACCAGGTTGGCTCGATGTTCAAACCAATGGATTCGGGAATTACAATCGATTAAATAGTGGTCCAGAATTGATAATTTGGGAAACTATTTTTGAATTATTTGTATTGGGTGATACACTTGCCGTTGATTCAATTTTACAAGAATCATGGGATATATTCTTTTATGAAATCGTTATTTTTGAAGATACAACACTCAATAGAACTTTTCATATTTTACGGGAACAACTTGATTCTTCTTTTGTCGATGAAAATCTTCCAACAACTCCAGATGATGATGTTATCGGTTCATTCCGAAATGGGTGGGGACTTTACATTATTAATCCGGAGGCGGAACGAGACCAAGTTTTAATCCAAGTTCCCCATCCCTGTGATGATTTTATTGCACCCTATATTGCAATGGATCTTTATTTAGAAATTGATGCATTCGGATTTATGATTAATGGCGCCGGGCGAGAAGTGGATTGGGAATCTGACGATGATTATACAAATAGTTCATCTCTTTCAGATCCATCCCGTTATTTACATACTGTTTTCCAAAAATTCCAGGAGGCCATCACTGAACCCCTTTTTAATATGGAACCACATGAACCTATCGTTTTCGCTGTACATAGTTTCGATAATGCGTCCCACGAAAATCGTAATTCTGTTATACTTGCTGCTGGAGCGACCAATATAATTTCTAACAAACCCTTTCGAGATATTTCAAATGACAATTTTGATATAATCAATTTTACTGTCGAATTCCCAATACCAGCAGAGCAATTCACAAATACAGATCCGCTACATGTTATAGATTATTATGAAGCCAATTATAGCGGTGATTTTTATTATGATAATGGGACCGAACAATTTTTAATCCGAGAATCCACAAGCTTGAATGGAATTTATACTGGGCACCAAATGGTGCATCTCCAAAGTTTAGTAAGTGGGTATTCGGTCTATGAACCATGGGTACAAATTGAATTAGATGAAAATCCCATGTTATTTGAAGAATTAGATTTATCCGATGAATTGATTTATACACAAGGTCTCTATCCAACGAGTGTCCACAATTTCCCAATAATTCGAGATTATTATAAACCTTTCATTCAAGCAGTGGATTCATATATAACACATTGGGAAACAATACCAGATTTGATAGCTCCCGATTCTATTAAATTTCTTACGGCTTCAAATCAAGATGCTAATACTTGGATTCGTCTTGATTGGCAGCCTGAATTTGATACCAATTTTAAAACGTATGAAATTCAATACGATACACTAGACATTACTGAAAATTCTCCTATTATTAATTACACAAATTCCTCTATCCTTCAAAATATGAATCGGACCTATTTTTTTATAGGTGACGTTGATAATTCAATACCGTGGTATTTTAGAATAAGAGCAAAAGACTATTTTGGAAATGTGTCACCTTGGTCAGTGACCGTCTCAAATATATTGCCCGGGCATAGCCCGCCAGATACTTTAGTCATCTTCCATCTGGGGACAGAGTTAAATAGTATTATCGACGAAGATTTAGATGAAAACAGCTATGGAATTGACACATCAGAAACGATGCCCGGGACAAGCCCAACACTTGTTCTTTTCGGTAATACTTGGAAGTCCATTGAGATTGAACCCATTCTCCCAGATACTCAAACTATTTTCAAATTCTTTGCTAAAGTTGACAGCGTCTCAGAAATTCAAGGGATTGGTTTTTCTAATAATGAACATACGCTTCGATACTCTATTGCTGGCACAGAATTAGTATCAATTGAAGATTGGATTCCTGTGTACCAAGGGTCCGCAAATGTTGGCGTATGGAAATCATATCAGATTCCAATTGGAGATGATTGGGTAGCATGGTTTGATACACTTTCACCCATCACAGAAATTCAATTCATCAATGACAACGATGAATCCGAAACTCCCGGAAGTATCCATTTTAGTTTAGTTTTAGACCAAACGCCTGATTTACCTATTCCTCCCACAGTTTCAATCGATTTTGAATTAGGGAATGTTCGGTGTATTAATCAACAAGAAATGGTCCCAGTTTCTTTTACTTCTACTATTCAAGATACAGATTCTTATAACTTTACTTATCAATGGGAATTTGGAGACGGAAACACCGCCACAATTTCAAATCCATCTCACGATTTTTTGCTTGAAGATGATCATGATTACACCGTTATTTTAACGGTAGAGGATGAATTTGGTGAACAAGGATGGGCAACCGCATCCATTCAAGTCGATGAAGGAGAATCCACTTTCCCATTAACCATGAATTTTATTGGCGATATTATGATGGGAAGACGCTTTGAAGAATCAGATGGCATAATTACAACACAGGGTGTAACTTCATTATTTGAGCCCACTTATAATATTTTGGGTAACGCGGCTGATATTACCATTGCTAATCTTGAGATTCCCCTAACAAATCAGGGATACGCGCATCCCACAAAAGGGATAGTATTTCGATGTGCGCCTGAGAATATTCAAGGATTACTTGCTGGGGGAATCGATGTCGTTTCATTGGCCAATAACCATATTTTAGATTATATGGAACCGGGAATTATTCAGACACAATCCATATTAGATGAAGCGGGCATTTTCTATTCTGGAGCAGGCCTTAACAGTGATGAAGCCTATCTTCCCGCTATTTTATCTCGAAAAGGGCAAACTATCGCTTTTCTTGCTTCCAGTGATAGAACCGGACAATACAATAATTATCAACCTTTTTTGAATGCCGGTGAAAACAAATCCGGCTTTGCTTATATGACGCCTTATTATCTGAAACAACAAATCCATTCCGTCCGGGATATTGTAGATCTCGTTGTTGTAGAAATGCATGCAGGGAGTGAATATTCCTATTCTCCCGGTGCCCATTATGATTCCTATGAACCACCAGATGGATTTGAGACGATGCGATTTAATCCTGCCAGTGAATTTGGATTTATAGCGGATCCACAATTTGGAATGGAAGCGGAAGATTATTCGCCGCGCTTAGATCGCCCACAAATGTGGGATAGAGCCATTCGTCAATTTGCCATTGATGAAGGCGCCGACGTGGTTATTGTTCATCATCCCCATATTATTCAAGGCGTTGAAATCTATAACGGTAAAATGATTGCCCATTCACTTGGGAATTTTATTTTCGATTTGAATTACCCAGAAACATATCCATCCATGATATTAAATGCTGATGCGGATGAGTTTGGATTTACAGACTATTCTATTACACCTCTTTATATTGACGATTATTTGACGGTTCCGGCAACGGGCGAATTGGGGAATTATATTTTAAATCATATTGCGAATCAATCCCGAGACTTGAATACCTATGTCCATGTAAATCAAGAGACTCAAACAGCTCACGTCATTATGGATACATTATCTATGGAATCTCAACAATTAGACTATTTAATTTGGGATCCAATTTGGAAAGAAACCGAGTTTGAAGGTCAACCCTATTTTGTTTCAAATCCGCTACCAATTCCGGAAGCGGGAAGCTTATCAAAAATATTGGATGGTTTTGAAAATATTACACATTACCGGTTAGGTAGAGAAAAAGTTTGGATGAATAATTTTGAAAATGAAGGTAGTTCACTCTGGGATTTTAATAGTGGAAGCGAATTTATTCAAAATTCAATTTTTCGTAGAGGCGAAGCTGCAGCAACACAAATTCGCAATGAAAACTCTTCAGAGAATGTGATTACGAATTTAGAAGAAAGGTTCCCTTTTAAATCGGAATTAAACCATTCTCTTCATGGCTACATCAAAACTGATAATGGGAAAGATGTTACTTTACAAATTAGACTCTCTCAAGGCAGAAATGATGGCACTCTCCTTACAACATCCATGGATGAATTGGTTCAAGGAACCGTAGATTGGCGACCCTATTGGGGAGATGTTCCGAGCCATGAAGATGCTAATTTTTTTGATATCCGAATGAGTACGGACGTACCGGATACAGGGGAATCTCAAACATGGTTTGATAATGTGGGGCTTATCGAGTGGGATAGTCTTATGACCTTTGACAGTTTCCCAATTTCAATAACTCATCCAAATAATTTTGATTATATCCAAGTGTATTCAACCCAAACACCAGTTGGACCTTCTACGATTCAACTAATGAATACAATTATTGGAGATTTGCCAAGTTTACGAGCAATTCCTCGCGCGGCAAACCCAGTCATCACTGCACCGGGAAAAGTCCATTTTTATGACGAATCCAAAGGAGCCGTTGGGAATTGGCATTGGGTGTTTTTAGATCAAATAAATGTTTATCAACGTCATCCTTCAATCCATTTTACTGAACCCGGTGTTTATGAAATTTCATTAACGGTGACAGGATTAGATGGCGAAACAGATTCAGATTATATTACGGTGGTTGCTTTATCAAATGATGCGGAAGAATACAATCTTGGCGATATAAATGGAGACGGGATTCTTACGGCTGTTGATGTCCTTTTATGTGCCAATTATATTTTAGGATTTATGGATTTTGCGCCCGAAGAATTTGTAGCTGCAGATGTAAATGGGAGTGGATCGATTGATGTATTCGATCTTCTTCATATTTCCGATTTATTGGATTAATCTATTAATTTGTAAAATTTACTTAAGTTAGAAATTACTTTTCTGCCGGTTTTTTCTAATCGTTTTCTGCTAACATGTCCATTTTCCACAAGGACACAATCAATCCCCATGGCGTCTGCGACATCACTATCATGAGGGGTGTCTCCAACCATAATTATTTCATTTAAATCGTATTTTAATTCTTTTATCCATGCGAGTCCCACTTCAGTTTTTCCAGTGGCGTATTGGTTATCAATGCCTAACACTTTAATAAAATAATTTGATAAATCATGTTCTTTTATCCATTCAGTTAAGAAATCTTGTTTCCCTGCTGAAAGAATCGATTGGGATCGATGGGTATTTTGAATTTTATTTAATATAGGAATCGTTTCAACATGAAGGTTTACTCGGTGAAAATTATCTCCATAAAATTGGACAAATTCATCCCCTGCTACTTGAAATGGTTCCTTCTCAAAATTGAAACCAACCTTTTCATAATACGTTTCCACAGGAAAACAAAAAACGTCTTTATATTTTTCTTCGGAAATTAGTTTCAATTCTCGAATGGCTAACGCTTGATTGATCGCTTCTACACAAAGCCAGCGGTCATTTAATAGTGTGCCATTCCAATCCCAAATGATATGTTTATATTTCTTCATAATTTCAGTACGAAACTTCGGGCAGAACAATTTAAAAAGGGATAACTTTTCGGGCACATGGATCCATTATTTATAAAAAACTTAATCCAACAATTAGAACAGCCTTTGCCGGGAAAATCTGCACAAATGAGTATGATGGTTACACCGAGACTTTTATTTCCGAAAATCAATTTCGATAAAAAAGGGATTCCCGCAGCGGTTCTTATTCTTTTATTCCCAAAAAATAATGATTGGTATTTTTATCTCACCAAACGTACCGATACTGTCGATCATCACAAAGGACAAATTTCATTTCCTGGTGGCGTAGTCGAAAATGGGGAATCTTTGGAAAATGCTGCCTTACGAGAAACGTGGGAAGAAATCGGAGTCAAGGAAGATAAAATTCAATTAATTGGAGCACTCTCTTCGTTTTATATTCCTGTATCGGGATTTGAAATGTTTCCTTATATTGGTTGGATAAAGGAAGAACCGAAAACAATCATTCATGAAAAAGAAGTGGATAGAATAATTTCCGTATCCTTGAAAACTTTTATGTACGATTCTACTCAAAAAACGAAAAAAGATACCTTACGTGGATTCCCTGTAAATATCCCCTATTTTGATTTGGATAATGAAACAGTATGGGGTGCAACATCCATGATTCTTGCAGAATTCAAAGCCATACTAAAGGAAATATTATGAGTTTGGGACAATGGCTCAACTCACTTAATGCCATGGATCATGGTATTTTAATTGGAATATTTTTGCTTGGACTTTATTTCAGTTATGCAACATTACAGGGACTAATTGAATTTTATCATTTAAAAAAGAAAAATAAAAAATTCAAAATTAAATTACGAATAACACCAGCAGCTCTCATCATACTCGGATTTATTTATAGTCTTCTTATTTACCAAATCCTGAAAGCCATGTTTGACTTTATCCCTTAAATTATTTTTTTCGTTTTCTTGCTATGTCCATAGCTTTCCAAGCGAGGCTCGGCATTCTTTCTAATTCATTAAATTGTCCTGCGCCTTTTAGCCATTCTCCACCATCCATGGTTACCACTTCCCCATTCATATATCCCGATTCATCCGCCATAAGATAGGAGGCTAAATTTGCTAATTCTTCATGTTCACCAAATCGTTTAAGAGGGACTCGTTCCATCATTTTTTTCTCAATATTGAGCCCCGGTGGAACCAATCTTTTCCATGCACCTTTTGTAGGAAATGGCCCTGGCGCAATGGCATTGGTTCTAATCCCATACTTGGCCCATTCTACCGCAAGAGATCTTGTCATGGCTAAAACGCCACCTTTTGCACAAGCTGATGGTACCACATAGCCTGAGCCAGTAAATGCATAAGTTGTAACAATATTCAGGATGGCACCTCCGCCGGATTTACGCATAGCTTTCCCGGCCGCTTGCGTGCAATTGAACGTACCAATCAATACAATATCAATAATGGTACGAAAGGCATTTTCAGACAAATTTTCTGTGGGTGATATAAAATTCCCGGCAGCGTTATTAAGAAGACAATCTATTTTTCCGAATTTATCCACAGCCTTCTTGACCATTTCCGTTACTTGATCCGAATGTCGAATATCAGTGGGAACAGTTAAAACTTCAGCACCCGTTTTATCATTTATTTCACGAGCGGCTTCGTCTAATACCGCCTCTCGCCTACTTGTGAGAACCAGATTAGCACCCAATTCTCCAAAGCGCGTTGCCATGGATTTTCCTAATCCTGTTCCGCCACCTGTAATAATAATTGTTTTATTTTCTAATAAGTCATTTTTAAACATCTGCTTTACTCTTATTCTTTGTAATGATTTGTTTCAACGGCTAAATTCAATCTACAACTGGAAATCTTACATCATATTCATTCAACTAATCAATAGCGAAAAAGACCTATGTCAAAAAACTTAGACAAGATTTTTGTTCTCGATACCAATGTAATTCTCCACGATGCTACATGCATTCATCATTTTGAAAATAATGAAGTTGTCATCCCCATTTCCGTCTTAGAAGAATTGGACCAATTTAAAAGAGGGAATGAACAAATTCATTTTAATGCACGAGATTTTTTAAGAAGTCTAGATGATTTGTCTACCGGATCCAATAATAGTGAGTTTAATAAAGGAGATGGGAAAATTCGGGTGCTTGTTAATCATGATTGGCATCCCGATGTTGAAGCATCATTTCAAGAAGATTGCCCAGATCATCGCATCATAAATTGTGCCTATAAACTCAAGATTGATAATCCTGATCGTGAAGTAATTCTTGTAACTAAAGATACAAATATGCGGCTAAAGTCCAGATCATTGGGACTCAGCGCAGAAGATTATTCTCGTGATGCTATTGAAGATTTAAGACAAGTTTATACTGGAAGTCGATTGGTAGAAAATGTTGGTACACGTGAAATTGATGAGCTTTATGCATCTCAAGGGATAGATGTTGCGGGTTTAGATTCTGTAACGAACCCCATTTCTAACGAAAATTTTATTTTAAGAAATGGGCAAAAATCGATATTAGCCGCGTATGATCCATTTGAGTCAAAAATAGTACGCGTTGATAAACCCACTGCATATGGGATTGAACCACGAAATGCTGAACAATCTTTTGCGATCCACATGCTTATGGATAACAGAATTCAATTAGTTACTTTATCAGGAAAAGCTGGAACAGGAAAAACCTTGTTGGCATTGGCCGCAGCGTTGGAAAAACGTTCCGATTTTCGACAAATCTTTTTGGCACGACCTATTGTGCCTCTTAGTAATAGAGATCTTGGATTTCTCCCTGGGGATATTCAATCCAAACTAGATCCTTATATGCAACCTTTATATGATAATTTATCCGTCATTCGTCACCAATTTACCCCCAATGATAAACGAGCAGTTAAAATAGATGAAATGCTTGAGCAAGATAAATTACAGATTACGCCTTTAGCATATATTCGGGGTCGGAGTTTACAAAAGGCTTTTTTTATTGTGGATGAAGCTCAAAACCTTACGCCCCATGAAGTAAAAACGGTTATCACAAGAGCAGGTGAAGGAACAAAAGTAATTTTTACCGGAGATATTCATCAGATTGATCATCCCTATTTGGATAAACGATCTAATGGATTAACTTATTTAATTAGCAGGATGAAAGGGCAAGACATGTTCGCACATATTACATTAGAAAAAGGAGAACGGAGCGAATTAGCAGAATTAGCCAGTAATTTATTGTAAGGTGTCATTGCAAAGGCAACGTGAGGCAGAATCAGTTAATCCCCAAAGACTTCATTCACTTTTTTTTCAACTTTTTCTTCTACAATTTTTTTGGTGGATTCTTTCGCATCTTCCAATGATTCTGAAGCAACATCCTTCACTTTTTCAAATTCTTCTGAAACGGACTCTTTAAATTCATCCACAGTTTTTGGAACTTTTTGTCCTGTATAATTCAAATAAACCACATAGATGACGAGTAAAAACCCTATGGTGAAGACTAATTTGATGACTTTTTTAATAATAGCGAAAACTAAAAGAATCGCCAGAATCCCGGCAATGGCTAAATATATTGGGTTTGAAAAAATCGTATCTATCATATTTTCCATGGTCAAAATCTAATTAATTTTTGACATGCAAAGGGTCTTCTTCATCATCATTCTATTTTTGTCTTCTCTTTTTGGGCAACTCAAGTATCCGGCAGATTCTTTACTGATTTCACCCGATATTTCTATTATACATAAGATCGGGGTGCTTCCCATTGCCGGATGGCAGCGAATTTCCTACAATACCAATTTATTTAATTGTCAATTTTATCCCAGTTGTTCCAATTATGGTGCCAAAGCAATTCAACAATTTGGCATCCTTCTTGGCGGCGCCATGGCTTCGGAACGAATTACACGTTGCAACCCGTTTGCATTTCATTATCATTTAAAATTAAGAAATGCTTTTCATGAAACCGATGGGAGATTGGTCGATCCAGTAATTCAATCATCAATCCCAGTATCTAGAAAATCTCCGTTGCTGGCGGGACTTATGTCAGCCATCCTTCCCGGATCGGGACGAATGTATGCGGGGCGGGTTTTGGATGGACTCATGGGTATGTGGGTTATGTATTCCGTAGGAAACCCAGCTTACTATGCAATTAAAAAAAAGAGACCTATTGCTGGACCTCTTTTCGGTATGATTGCCGGATTTGTATATTTGGGCGAAATCTACGGTGGATGGCGCGCAGCGAAATATTATCAGATTACAGATCAACAATCCAAAGAGAAATCTTTTAATATGGCAGAGTGAAACCGTAAGATTTAAGGCTTATTTTTAAATAATTTTGCAACCGTAGCTTCCTCCTGCATCCCGCAGATGAGGGATTACGGCGGACAGGCAGTTGGTAGATATTACGCCACCGTAGCTCAGTTGGTAGAGCATTTCATTCGTAATGAAGGGGTCGGAGGTTCGAATCCTCTCGGTGGCTCAAAAAAGGGGAATTTTTTCCGCCTTTTTTTAATAAACTTCTACTTCCAGCAATTCCACTTCAAATATTAGTGTAGCGCCTGGAGGGATTACACCGCCGGCACCTTGATCTCCATAACCCAATTCCGGTGGAATAGTTAATTTTCGTTTCCCACCAACTTTCATTCCCAATACGCCTAAATCCCAGCCTTTGATTACTGAGCCTGCACCTAAGGTAAAAGTAAAGGGTTCACGACCCGGGTTTAAAGATGAATCAAAAACAGAACCATCTTCAAGTGTGCCTGTATAATTCACAACAACTTTGTTATAATCTTGTGCCTCTGTTCCCTCAGCGACAACAAGATCTTCAATAATAAGACCATTTTCCATTTCTTCTATATGTCCTTTATCACATCCCATGCCGATAAACAGCAATGTAGATAGAATAATAATTTTTGAGAATTTCATGATTAGTTCATTCCTCGTCTGTTAAAAAAGGGTCGTAAATTAACCGTCTTATGAATTCACCACAAACGCTATTCGATTCTCATTTACCACCTTTGGCAGAAAGAGTCCGCCCCAAGACTATTCAAGAATTTTTTGGTCAAGGACACCTTGTCGATATTGGCAAAATTCTACACCGTCTCTTGGAACAATCAACATCCTTTTCCATGATTTTCTGGGGACCGCCAGGAACAGGAAAAACCACTCTTGCAAGGTTAATCGCAAAATCATCCGGTGCAAAAATCCGTGAATTATCTGCTGTATCCAGTGGCGTGAAAGATCTCCGGGAAGTCATTATATTCGCAAAATCGAATAGAGAAATGGGACAAAAAACACTTCTATTTATTGATGAAATTCATCGGTTTAGCAAAAGCCAGCAAGATGCATTGCTTCATGCTGTAGAAGAGGGGACGCTAACTTTAATTGGTGCCACTACAGAAAACCCATCTTTTGAAGTCATTTCTCCCCTGCTCTCTCGCTGTCGTGTATTAACACTCAAATCTTTGGAAACGAATCATTTATTAAAAATATTGAATTCGGTATTTGAAAATGATGTGATTTTATCCAAAGGCAACCTAAAAATTGATGAATCGGAAAAAGATTTATTGATTCATTCCTCCGGTGGCGATGCACGAAAAATGCTTAATACTTTGGAAGTGGCTTCTAGTTTAATCGGTGGAAAAGGACAGATTACAAAAGAGATTTTGGATGAGGCGATTCAATCCAAAACATTGATTTATGACAAACAGGGAGAATACCATTACGATACCGTTAGCGCATATATCAAATCTGTCCGTGGCTCAGATCCGGATGCCGCATTGTATTGGTTGGCTGTCATGCTGGAAGGTGGTGAGAAACCGGAATTCATTGCCCGGCGACTCATCATTCTAGCATCAGAAGATATTGGCAATGCAGATCCAAATGGACTCACTCTCGCCACCTCTGGATTTCAAGCTGTACACATGATTGGCATGCCGGAAGCATCCTTAATTTTGGCACAATTAACTACGTATTTGGCCAGCGCTCCTAAATCCAATGCCAGTTACAAAGCCATTAAGGCGGCCACGCAAGCGGTGCAAGAATCCGGAACTCCTTCCGTCCCTTTGCATTTACGGAATGCGCCCACAGATTTAATGAAAAACATAGATTATGGTAAAGATTATCAATATCCCCATTCTCACACTGAGCATTTTGTGGATGTGAATTATTTCCCCAATGGAGAAACACAAACATTTTACAAACCCACAAATCAGGGGCGAGAAGATTGGATTCAAAAACGCCTGAAATCTCTTTGGAAAGATCGGTATTCTTAAAAATGATTTTTTTAAAACCAATTTTATTAATTAAACCACCACTCAATACCCATATTTTTAAAAAAGAGAATACAAAGGTGACTTTACTAAAATATTGTAAAAATTTATTTTTCACCTTTTTATTCCTAACCTTATCATTCGCGGCAGACAATAGATTTCGTCTCAAAAAAGCCAATATTCTGGAAAGTAAAACTATCAATGGGGAATCTGTAAAATTCATTTCCGGGAATGTGGTTTTTACCAAAGGGACTTTAACGCTCAACTGCCAGGAAGGACGCCATTATGAAAAGAATGATTTGGCCATTTTATATCGACGCGTTACGGCACTCCAAGAGGGACGAACTCTCACTTGTGATACACTGAAATTTTATTCCGCTGAAGATCGAATTCTAAGTACCGGAAGTCCACACGTTTGGGATCGTGATTACGATTTGAAAGCGGACACAATAACCGTTTTTACAGAACAAGATAGCGGTGTAGCATTGGGGAATGTTTTACTTTTACAAAAAGGACAAATAATTACGGCTGACCGCATCGAATACCAGAAAGACCCGGAAAAAGACGGTGTCTCTTACACAGCAATTGGAAATGTTGTGATTGAAGATTCCTCCCGAATCGCCACCTGTGGATTGGCACGATATGATAGAACTAATGAAATTACGATTTTGGAAATTGATCCAGAAATTAATGATAATGGTCAAATCCTTTCCGGCGAAAAAATTATTCTAACTTATAAAGATGAGCAAATGGAGAAACTTCATATTCCCAAAAAAGCGTACGCCGTTACGCCAGTTAATGGATTTCAACACTCAAGATTTGATTCTCTGACTGTTGGGGATTCGTTGAATTTTGAAGACCATATTGAAGGGTCACTGCTCACCAGCTTTTTTAAAAATGGCGCCATGGATTCTCTTCGGATTGTTGGGATGGCTAAAACGTTGTATCATGTTTTTGAAGATTCTATTTACCAAGGAAAAAACAATGTTTCCGGCGATACAATTATTATGACATTTTTGGAAGATGAATTGGATCGCCTCAGAATTATCGGTGGATCGGAAGGGAAATATAGTCCCGATTCTGTAGCCAATGATGTTGGTTTCCCCGTTGTTTATTCAGCAGATAAAATCCAATATCGCTTGAAGGATGAAGAAACTGATTTTGAAGGTAAAGCCATTATTAAGCATGAAAAAACCAATCTTGAAGCAGGATTTGTTACGGTAAACTGGCAAAGCAATATGCTGAATGCTTACCCGAAATTAGAAAGTGATACTGTGAACGCCCCTCAATTCCCTGTGATTAAAGAAAAAGGGAAGGACCCCATGAGTGGCGATGCCATGACCTATAATTTGGAAACAAAAAAAGGTCGCGTCATCAAAGGACATACCAAAGCAGATGACGGATTTTATACCGGAAGCCAAATTCGGAACGAAACCACTAAAGTTTTCTATATCGAGAATTCTACTTATACCACCTGTGATTTAGATACAGCCCATTTCCATTTTGAATCTAAAAAAATGAAAGTAATTCAAAACGATCTTGTTATAGCGCGGCCTATTATATTGCATTTAGGACAAATTCCCATTTTTGGGATTCCGCTGGGAATTTTTCCCCATAAAGGCGGTCAACGTCATTCCGGCTGGATTATGCCCTCCTATGGAGAGAGTAATAAACGGGGGCAATATTTATCAGGATTAGGATTTTTTTGGGCACCCAGCGATTATTGGGATTCAAAATTTCTGGTGGATTTCGGAGATAAAGAAGGTGCCTTATTTAAGCTGAATAATGTCTATCGAAATCGATACAAGTTTAATGGTGGACTATCAATCCGAAATCAGCAATATTTATCAGGGTCTGATAATATTTCAGATATTACCGGAGCGCGAAAAAGCAGTACAAATATTCGCTGGAATCACACCCAAAAATTGCGGAATAACCAATCATTCAATGCCAATGTAACTTATTCCACCAGCGGTGAATATGATTTCAGAAAAAAATATGGCCAAACTGAAGCGGAAAGAATGAATCAGAAATCTATCTCTAATGTGTCTTATTCCAAACGGTGGCCAAAAGCAAAAAATTCATTTGCCACCAGTTATTATTCCAATCGCGATTTGCTCATCGATGATAAAGTAGATTCATCGAGTTCTTATTATGTGCTGCCAACAAAGGCAGGAACCCAACTCAATTCTGTAAATAAAACTTTTCCTAAATTGTCTTTTCGGCATGGACAAAGTGATCTTTTTCCTACAAAAGCCACTGACAAAAAATGGTTCAATACCATTAAATGGAATTATGGGCTCAGTTTTAACAATAAAGATCGTGACTATTTTGAATCAGTTTATTTGGACAGTTCCGATTCATTTAGCTGGATCGATTCCACAGGAAAATTGAATGCCCAGAATGAACAAAATAGTGGCTGGATTCATTCATCTTCAATCAATGCACCGCAGAAAATATTAAAATATATTTCACTTAATCCCAGTATGAATTTGAAATCCGTTTGGGTGGATAAATCATTTGACGGCATTTGGAATGATTCCACACATTCATTTACGAAAGTTGAGAAACAAGGTTTTGCAGCCCGGACAACGGGCAATTTTTCATTAAATGCGAATACGCAGATTTATGGACTTTTTCCCGTCCCAATTGGACCAGTAAAAGCTATTCGCCATGTCATGTCTCCGTCTATAGGATATTCATGGACACCGGATTTTTCAAAACCACTTTTTGGGCAAGATCTTGGTTATATTATTACAGAAACTGACTCTACAGGTAAAGAATATTTTCATGACAAATTTGCCGGAACCATGGGTGGAAGTACACCTCGGAATGAATCAAAATCCATGAATTTTTCTTTGAATAATGTTTTTCAAGCGAAAGTGAAAAAAGGAGAAGAAGATAAAAAAATCGACCTCTTAAGTTGGCGTATGAGCAGCAGTTATAATTTTGCAGCCGACTCCATGAATTTGACCAATTTACGTTCGACCTTACGGTCTAAAATTGCCGGAAAATTAAATTTAGATTTGAACATGACCCATGATTTCTATCAATATGATTCGGATCGAAAAAAGCGCATTGGCGATTATAATTTGAATGAAAATGGAATCTTAGAGCCAAGGCTTACCTCAGCAAGATTATCCACGGGATTTCGGTTTTCAGGTAAACGCTGGACTGATAAATCCAAAGAAGAAAAAATGGAAGATGATTCAACTTCTACAGAGGAAGACCTGGCGGGACCGGGATTAATTAATCCCATGAAAAATATGAAAAATACATTAAATGGAAAAAATCTCTGGAGCACTAATTTGAGTTTAAGCTATTCCTATTCGGCGATAAATCCTGATAACCCTAATAAAACATTTTGGGTGAATACATCTTCGTCAATTAATGTAACGCAAAAGTGGAGCGTATCCTATCGAGCACGATTCGATATGATTCAACGAGATTTGGTCAGCCATTCATTTTCAGTCAATCGAGATCTTCATTGCTGGGAACTCTCGGTTAATTGGTCGCCTACAGGATTGGGTCAAGGAATCAATTTTAAACTGAATGTAAAATCTCCCACATTAAAGGATATTAAAATAGAGAAAAAATCCGGTGTTTTTTCTGGTCCACGGTTTTAACATGAAAAACTCATTCGCTTTTAACACAAAAATTCAAAGTCACAAAGAAAGAAATACATTAAAAATGATAGAACATTTATTAGATATCAACGAATTGTTATTCCGTTAATTATTAACAATTTGAGTCTCAGCGCCTTTGCATTGATAAATTTTTCAAGTTAATTCTTCGATTGAACTATCGCGTACAATGATGGAAATTCACACTACAAAATTGGAGTTATCATGATCTGTCCAGAATGCAATGCCGAATATTTAGACCATATGAAAGATTGTGGTGATTGTAAAGTAACACTGGTGGATGCTTGCGCCGTTGACCTTCCCGTTCCCGAAATGACATGGTCTGCCCTTCCGCCTTTTTCCGGAAAAATATATGCTGACATGGCAGCAGAAATATTGGATAAAAATGATATTCCATATTATTTAAAAACGAATTGGTCTTCCTCAGCTTTTGCTATAGAAGCGGCAAGTCTCCCCGGCGATGTAGTTCGGATTTTTGTCCCGGAAGCCTCTTTTGAAAAAGCATCACAATTTGTGGGCTCTATCACAGAAAAAAATTGATGAATCAAATACGCACACTAAAAGGCACCCACGATATTCTGCCTTCCGATTCCCAAAAGTGGCAACGATTAGAACAAATTGTTCATAAAGTCTCCCAACGATTTGGCTATGAAGAAATTCGAACCCCAATCTTTGAAGAAACGCGTCTTTTTTCTCGAAGTGTTGGCGAAGATACAGACATCGTTTCTAAGGAAATGTACAGTTGGGAAGATAAAAATGGCACATCCATCACCCTCCGCCCAGAATTAACCGCATCTGTTGTTCGCTCCTATATTCAACATAATTTGGGCGGACAAGCACCCGTCCAACGGCTTTATTATATGGGACCTTTGTTTCGTCGTGAACGTCCGCAAAAAGGACGACAAAGACAATTTCACCAATTTGGTGTGGAAGCGTTCGGCTCAGAGAATCCGGAACAAGATGCAGAAATAATTGCCATTGCCTGGCATATTTTATCTGAATGTGGACTCAGTGAAAATGCCACGCTTCGTTTAAATAGTATCGGATCACCACTGTGTCGTACAGCTTACAGAGAAGCGTTAAAAGATTTTATTCGTCCCAATCTCGCCCAGTTTTCTGAAACGAGCCAAACCCGATTTGAAACAAATCCACTTCGTATTTTGGATACTAAAGCTGAACATGAACAAAAATTATTAGAGGGTGCTCCAATCGTTTCAGATTGTTTTACAGAAGAAGACAAAGTTCATTTTGAATCGGTACAGCGATTTTTGAATGCTATGAATATTCCATTTTTAATTGATGAAAAATTGGTTCGTGGTCTGGATTATTATTCCCGGACTGTATTCGAATTCACCTCTACGAAATTGGGTGCGCAAGATGCATTACTTGGCGGCGGTCGCTATGATAAGCTCGTAGAAACATTGGGTGGTAAACCAACACCCGGAATCGGTTTTGCGTCGGGAATGGAACGATTTTTAATTGCAATGGGAGATCAAACAATTGAATCAAAAATGGATATTTATTTTGTCTGTTTAGATGAGGCTGGACTTTCCACTGCATTATCTCTTTCCAATGAATTACGACACGCGGGTTTTTCTGTTATTTCCGATCCACTCCGACGTAGCCTGAAGGCTCAAATGAGAGAAGCAAATAAATCGAGAGCCCGCTATGCTATAATTTTGGGAGAAACCGAAATGGAAACTGATTCAGTCGTTTTGAAAAATCTGGAAAAAGGAGAACAGGAAACAGTTTCGCAAAAAAATATCAAAGAAAAGTTGAAAAATTTGACAATCTGAATTATTTCCCCTTATATTATATACGCGGGCGGGAGACGCCCTATTTTGTAAAACTATATTAGGACTTAGAATAAAATGAGCCAAAAACCTTTATTGATTGTGGAATCACCCACAAAGATTAAAACGATTCAAAAATATTTAGGGAATGATTTTGAAGTCATTTCCTGTGTGGGACATGTAAAAGATTTGCCTTCCAATGAATTGGGTATCGATATTGATAATAATTTTGAAATTAAACTTACTCCCCTACCCGATAAGAAAAAATTTATTAGCGATTTACGGAAAAAGGCCCTAAAAGCTGATCGCGTTTTAATTGCAACTGATCCGGATAGAGAAGGCGAAGCCATTGCTGCACATCTTGCCAGTGAAGTCCCAGAAGAAAAAATTCAACGGGTTCAGTTTACAGAAATCACGAAAGCCGGTGTGAATGAAGGCATGAATAATGTACGAAAGATCGACCAAGATATGGTGGATGCACAGACTGCTCGCAGAGTGATTGATCGATTGGTTGGTTATAAAGTCTCCCCCGTTTTATGGGCTACACTTCAGAGTAATATGAAATTTGTTACCACAACATTATCTGCCGGACGCGTTCAATCTGCTGCTGTAAAAATTATTGTGGACAGAGATCGATTGCGGGCACAGTTTTTAAGTACAAACTATTTTGATTTGAAAGCAATTTTAAATAAATCAGGTGATAAAAATTCATTTAATGCAACTCTCATTCGCGTAGATGGTGCCAAGATTGCATCCAGTAATGATTTTAATTCTGAAACAGGTAAGTTGGTAAATAATGATGTATTATTATTAACAGAGTCTCAAGCAGATGCATTGGTAAAAGAATTAGAATCCGGCGATTGGACTGTTACAAAAATTGAAGAAAAGCCAAGAACATCTAAACCAAAACCACCTTTTACTACCAGTACACTTCAGCAGGAAGCATCAAGAAAATTGCGAAGTTCCGCACGGCAAACCATGAGTACCGCACAAAAGCTGTATGAAAATGGATTTATCACTTATATGCGTACCGATTCAACAAACCTATCAGAAGAAGCAATTGCAGGGGCGCGTCAAGTTATTCAAGACCTTTATGGTGATGATTATCTTCCTGGAAAAGCAATCCGATATGCAAGCAAAGTAAAAAATGCTCAAGAAGCTCACGAAGCAATTCGACCTGCAAATCGTGTTTTTAATACAATGAAAGATGTACAAAGCGTTTTGGGAAATGAGGCTGCAAAAATATTTGATTTAATTTGGAAACGAACCGTGGCTAGTCAAATGATGCCTGCCAAATTGAAACAAACAGCCATTACAATTCAGAATCAAAAAACAGAATTTAGAGCCAATGGACAAGTCATTTTGTTTCCAGGTTACATGCGCGTTTATGTAGAAGGAAGTGACAATCCTGAGCAAGATTTGGCAAACAAGGAACGGATTCTACCAGCCATGGAAAAAGGTGAATCTCTAACTTGCTCAGACCTTCATTCAGAAACACATACCACCAAACCGCCAGCGCGATATACCGAAGCATCGCTTGTGAAAACGTTGGAAGAAAACGGAATTGGTCGCCCATCAACTTTTGCTTCAATCATGGGCACAATTGTCCGACGAGGTTATGTGGATCGAACGAGTGGCAAACTCTCTCCAACCTTTTTAGGTTTAGCGGTTACACAACTATTAGAAAACCATTTTTCTAATTTGGTCAATAAAGAATTCACGGCCAAGATGGAAGATGGATT
>JABHAX010000187.1 GCA_018674095.1 Fidelibacterota bacterium | reverse complement strand
TTTTACACTTCACCCCGAATTTCCGTGATTAATAAAATGTTATCTAATATTACACTTGAAGCATCTATGGGAAAACAGGTTCAATTTATTCATCAACTTGTTGGAGATAAAACCACCCGTGGAACCCAAGGAATGTGGGTTTTATCTACAGATAATATTCCAAATACTGCATCCGTAAATACTCATTTTGGCTTGAATTGGGATTTTGGAGATTATAGTTTAACCAATGAGTTTTATCATCGAAATATGATTGATTTAGTCAAATTTGGAGAATCAACTATTCCTATTGTCGCCATGAATAAGAAGGATGCATCTGAGTCACCCTTAATCTATCAGGGAAATGGGACAGCAAGCGGAATTGAATTATTATTACGAAAACGAAATGGATGGGTAACAGGTTGGCTATCTTATCAAAAAAATAAAACAGAATACACATTCCCATCTCTAAACGAGGGCAAACCTTTTTTGGAAGATCATGATAAATCTCAAGAATTCAAATCAGTCTTGATGACCCATCTTGGCCAATGGGAAATAACCGGTAATTGGGTATGGGCAACCGGTCGTGTATATACGGTCCCGGAAAATGTCTTTGTTGTGAATCGCAAAATTGTTATACCTTCAAATCAAAATAATGCCAGAGTTGAGCCCATTCACCATTTGGATATAAGTGTTTCAAGGTCTTGGGTGATTTACACAGCAAAAATCCATTTTGGCTTGTCTGTTTATAATCTGTATAATCGAAAAAATATTAGCCATAAAAGGTATAACCCTTATACGCCGAAACTCACTACGACCGATGTAATAATGTTCGGTATCACGCCTACTTTAATTTTGAAAGTTAGTTTTTAGCTACTTATAAATTAAATTAATTTGCAAGATGAGTGTGGAGGCGGGGAGATTCTGAATCGGTATCCGGGTGAATCCACTGTATCCGTCTATATATAACGATTTATCTTCCATATGTTTCCCGTTAATTCCTTAATATTCCCGTGTAATGTGTCACAAATCTGTCACATTATCGCTTTTTACTGTCCAGCACTCTGTCTATCTCTAACTTCCTGTATCTTACCGTTCCACCAATATGACAATATGGTATTTTATCATTGCTTGTCCAATTCTGAATAGTTTTTTTCTTTAACTGCAAATAGTCTGCTACTTGATCAACTGTCATTAATTCTCTAATTACTGGATCGGAAATTTGAATTTTATTTATTCCCGGTTTTATCATGGCTTGTTTAATGAAATATTGGCGCCATTCCAAATCGGTTGAATGCGCTTTTATTTTTGAATAAGCATTGTGAGTATCTTTTGCCGAAGACAGGGATAGAGAAATGGTTTCATTTCCACTTGAATTATAAAAACTGTATATCAATGACTTTTTACCATAAATAATATCAGAAAAAACATTATCCGGCTCAACAAAAATTTCATTTAAAAATTGCCCCGACTGTAATTCTAGATACAAAAGCCCCTGCTCTCCAATAGTTTCAATTATCTTTGTATTTCCAGCCTGATTAAACAGGGATACATTCACATCTAATTCAACATCATATTTTAAAATGGAATCTTCAGGAACTATATTTTTAAACACCCCCGGTGCATACTCAATATTTTTTGGTTCACTAAACTCAAACTCCAGCCTGTTATAATGCGACCCGAAATCACGAATATGGATTATTTTTTCAACTAACATAGGCATTACCAATCCTTAATTTATTTGGACAAATGGACAAATGGACAAATGGACACTCACATTAATTTAAGTTTTTTGTAATTTCCCATTTACCTTGACTAATTTTATTACCCGCTTTATTTAAGTCGCGGACTAAGGTTCTGTTGCTGAGGTCATAAATATATTCGGGATATTCTTTGTAAAGTTTTAACACCATTTTCCCATCCACTATTTTTCCTTCTAACCTTTCGTGAATTAATTTTATTCGATCCTCTTCTTTATATTTTTTCACACTGTCAGATGTATCGCTACTACCTAATGAAGACAGGTAATCAAGTTTATGTTTAATTAATTTGAACGCATAGTCAACATCAGAATTTATCGCGTGCGTGCGAAGGTTAGCTGATGCGATCGCCTTAATGTATTTTTGGATGGATATAATAAGCCTAGTTATTATATCAGCCATGAGGCCAGTGTCTTTGAACTTTTTTTCATATTCTTGCCTACATAATTTTACTTTTTCAGAAATATAATCCGAAACATCTGAAGAAACTGTCACATCATTAAAATATGTCCTCACGTATGCTACTATCCGACGTAAATCTCTTTGCCGCTCCTTTTCGGTTTCTCTTTTTCCAGAAGATGATAAAGTTCTCTCACCTTCATTGATCTTATCAGCTATTTCGTATTGCCTTTCAATATTTCGAGGAATGTCAATAATAAAATCGAATCTTGATAAAATATTTGTTGGTATATCGATATCCTTAATGGAGTTTGTCCCACTCATCATCCCAACTTGACTGTATTTATTGGTATCTAAATGGATTGACGTAATTGCTTCATGGATCCAATGTGCCGCAGTACTATCAATTACCTCGCCGTCTTCCATCATTTTTGAAAGAAGTGAAAAAATCGCCTTACGATTTTGTTTTATTTCATGAAAATCCTGAATACATACCACGCCACTTGATGCTCTAGGTAAATAACCTGGAATAGATTTACTACCTCCACCTTTTGCTTTAACGGCTGAACCTACTAGGCCAGCTACAGTGATTTTTCCATCAGTTGATGATATTTCTTCTGATACAGGGTTAAGTATTTTAGCTGTCATTGTTAATAGTTTTTTCCCAACGCCTGGAGGTCCGATCACCAGAGAATGTAATTTCATTGATGCTTTTTTGCTTTTACCATGAGAAAAACTTTGCAATATCATAAAATCTAGACAAGCATCTAACTCTTTTGCCTTATTCAATCCGACAATGCCAATCTCATCGACAATTGTTTTTTTTATGCATCCTAATAGATCCCCTTTTTTGCTCATTTCTTTAAATTTTTTGGCAACACGACCATTTTTATCAGGTCGTATTCTAATTAAATCTTCGGGAGTTACTATAGGATTTATTTCATGCAAAAAGAACATATAAATATCAAACGGACGTCCCAAAGATAGAATTGTTCCACGAAACACGACAAATCGATGATTTGAGAAATGATCAGATATTTCGGTTTTAAACGATTCATAAGGAATAGTTAAACAGTCTATTTCTGCTCTTGAATGGTCTTGAAGAATGATTTTATAAACAGTATATTTTTTTCTACCAAATTTTAGTGGATAGGGTTGAGAAATACTACTTACAGTTCCAACAAAAGAAACAGGTTTCCCAACTGAATCTTCATTTTTTATATCAAATATTGATTGGGTGAATACTTTCTCCCATTCTACGTCTTTGACAGTTGATGCAAAATTATAAAGAGACTCCCTAGCTGAATCATCAGGAAGTTGGTGTAATCCTAATTTTGCTCCCAATCCTAAGCCATCTGCTTTATTTTTTGATTTAGAGATATTATCTTCAAAATTAGGTGAATCTTGACGTGCATCAAATTTTGCTCTTTTATCTGTATCGGATAACACCTCATAAGCTTCAGATACAATTTTAAACATATTTTCTAAATAAGCATTTTTGTCATTAGGGTTTTTATCAGGGTGAAATTTGGTTGATAGAATGCGATATGCTTTTTTGATTTCATTCTGGGTAGCGTTTGTTTTAAGACCCAATATTTGATAATAATTTGTCATAAAAACTCCTTTGTAAAACTATTGTATTATAAGGCTTTAATTTAGCCACAGTCCTCACACTCCAATGCCCTTAACTGATTGCAGATCATCCATAGTTGTAAATCCGCCATAAATACTACGATATGCAATGATTTTATTAGACAGTTTGTTGCCAATGCCAGGCAGTCTCATCAGTTCGCCTTTTGAAGCATTTTTAACATTGATCTTTGGCTCGCCTGGTGATTTCATCGCCGTATTCGAGTGATTTTGGGACTCGGTATTTTTTGAAGCAGGGTTTTTTGTATGTTGGATGATGGGTAGATTTGAGGAAGAAAAAAGAAAAACTATCTCAAGATGGTTTGGCAGTTATTAAATAATTAACCGTATCACACAACAAATAGGCGTACTAAATGGCAAATCGCTGGTGAATGATTCAAAATCCATATTTTTCATTCTATATGGAAAATGCAGTTTTATTTTGGGCGGAAATTGGAGTGACATTCGTCGCACTGTCGTTTATGTTATATAATAATTTATATGATAAAATTTCAAATTAAAAAAGAAAAGGTAATAGCAATGAAAAACCTGGTATATCTAACGTTGGTTTGTTTTGGAGTGCTTAATGCCCAAAATGAACTTTATATTCCAGAAACCTTGAGTGGGAATGAGTTCAATCTGTCCTTGCAAAATGGAACCACCCAATTGTTCGATGGTGACGCAACAGAAACCATGGGCGCCAATGGCGGAAACTTGGCTCCGACTCTCATTTTTGAACAAGGTGAATTTGTAAATATAAATGTGACCAACAATATTGGTGAAGAAACAACAATTCATTGGCATGGCATGCATGTTTCACCTGAAAATGACGGAGGTCCACATTCTGTGATTATTCCCGGAGAAACCTGGAATCCTAATTTTATAGTCATGGATAAAGCATGTACCATGTGGTATCATCCCCATTTGCATCAAAAAACGAATGAGCATGTAACCAAGGGAATTACAGGATTTATTATCATTCGCGACGGCGAAGAAACTGCACTAGAATTACCAAGAAATTACGGTGTGGACGATTTCCCTTTAAACTTGCAAACCAAACAATTCGACACATCGAATCAGATCGTTATTGGTGAACATGGTGATAATGTTCCCATGGTGAATTCAACGATTGAGGCATTTGTGGAATTCCCCGCACAAGTTGTCCGCATGAGAGTTTTAAACGGTTCTTCCATGAGGGTGTTTATTCTTTAGATTTCTATAAATAAAATGGAAACAAATTTTGAAAAATAATAATTATAAAAATATTTCTTGAATTCAACTCTTAAGTGCAACTCAATGATTGGTTGTGAAAATAGCGGAACTGCTGTAGGCTTCGTACTTTTCCCACCGACAAAAATGAGGAGCACCAATGAAACACTACAGCCAGCTCACGCTG
>JABHAX010000186.1 GCA_018674095.1 Fidelibacterota bacterium | reverse complement strand
TTCTGAAGGGGTTATTCCCATAACAATAGATTTTACAGATTTTGCAGGGAATATTGGTGAACAAGTAACAGAAACAACAGACGATAGTGAAATAACATTTGATCGAACACCCCCAGCCACATTTATAGTAGGAACCGTGGGTTCACTCATGGGCGAAATAGAAATGGATGTTGAAATAGCTTCAGATTCGAGTTCAGTGAATTCAAATTCCATGCTTGGTGTTTCTGAAATTCCCAAATTATATCTTATGATAACAGCAGGTTTACTTGGATTTTTTTGCTTACTGATTTGGATTTCCTGGTATATGATTTTTTCGAAAGCTGGAGAAGCAGGATGGAAAGCATTAGTGCCATTTTTTAACCTATTTGTTTTTACGAAAATAATACAAAAGCCTATTTGGTGGATTGGGATTTATTTAATACTACCGGTGGGTTGGATTATGGCAGCATTACAAATTTCAAAAGTGTTTGATAAAAAAATTATTTTTGCAATTGGACTCATTATTTTCCCTTTTGTTTTTTACCCAATCTTGGCTTTTGGAAAATCAGCCCTTGGCAAAAAGCAAGTTGAGCCAGTTCCAGAACCAAAAACAAAAAAAGCAAAGAAAAAGAAAAAATAAAACAGAATATTTTATAAACATGAAATATGTTTTATAGAACCATCCCTAAGTTTTTAATTAGATTCAATCACCATATCTTATAAACGTTATACAATTTAATCCATTTAGTTACTCTTGGTAGATTAGTGTTTATACAATGTTTATAAACCTAAAACACACGAATTCCCTTAATCCAATATTCAATAAATAATTTGTTTAGATTTTAAGATTAATCCTTGTTTAACAATGTCACCCGTTAGAATTTCCCCCTAATCAAATATTTAGGAAATTTAACATTTGAAACATTTTATTTATTGTATCCTATTTGCTAGCTCAATTCTTCTTAGCCAAACGGGAGATATTATAAAAAAAGCAGCAAAAGCTGCAGGGCTAACTGAGACTCAAGCCCGTTCCATGGCACGAGAACGGGGTATGAGTGATGCTGACGTAAAAGCCGAAGCTCAAAAACGCGGATACATTCCAGCAGAGAATCCACCCTCTTCATCTCCAACTATAATCGATCCTGTTGATTCTTCTACACCCGTTGAAAATGTTATTGAACTCACGGAAGGCGATGTATCACCCTTAGAAACTATTGATGAATCTGAACCAGGTGTAGAGGAAGAAACGACAGAAATTGAAAGCGAAATTCAACCAGGGAAAAGACCGCTCCCATATTTCGGTTACGAAATATTTAAAGGCGATCCTGCTGCTTTTCAAGCATCCACATTTGGGGCTATTGACCCCAATTATAATATCGGACCTGGCGATGAAATAATTATCATGTTGTGGGGGGAAACACAATTTCGACAAAAATTTAATGTGGACAGGGAAGGCTATATTTTTATTCCTGATATTGGTCAAGTGTTTGTCAATAGTTTAACCCTTGAAAAATTGGAAAAAAAATTATTTAAATTATTATCTAAGGCCTATTCCTCCTTAAAATCTTCTAGTGGAAGAGCTACAACATTCTTGGATATTAGTTTGGGTGAATTACGACCACTCCGTATTATGGTTTTGGGTGATGTTGCCCAACCGGGAGCTTATGCAGTAAGTCCCACTACAACACTTTTTACATCTCTATATTATTTTCGTGGACCGACCACGAATGGATCCCTCCGTGACATCCAATTGATTCGGAATGGAAAGAAAATTGGCTCCATCGATTTTTATAATTATTTGTTAACTGGGAAAACAATTGGCGATGAACGTCTCCAATTGGACGATGTCATTTTTATTCCTAAGCGTGGAAAAACTGTCTCTATCCAAGGAGAAGTAAATCGGAATGCAATCTTTGAATTAAAAGAAAATGAAAAATTTAATCAACTTCTTGTCATGGCAGGCGGACTCAATAATACGGCGTATTTGGATCGCGCACAAATTGACCGAATTGTTCCCTTTGATGAAAGAACTGATTATTGGAATGATCGAGTTTTAGAAGATTTCAATCTGGGGATGATACATACAGATGATCGCCCATTAAAATTGCGAGATGGCGATGCGGTCCAGATTTTTTCTATTCTCGAAATGCATCGCAACGATGTATATATAAATGGTCCCGCTGTGTCTCGTCCAGGAAGGTTTGAGCTGGTGCTTGGGATGCGTGTTGCAGACCTTATTCAAGAAGCCGGTGGATTACTCAGTGATGTGTACCTAGAAAAAGCGCATATTATTCGTACAAAGCAAGATGACCTCCGGGAAGAATTGATCAGTATCCATTTAAATAAAGCTTTGGATGGGGATCCGAGCCATAATGTTGAATTGCAATGGATGGATAAAATTCGGATTTTTAGTTTATCCGAAATGATTCCGGACTATTCTGTAAGCTTGACTGGGCATGTAAAAGCACCGGGAACCTATAAATTATTACATAATATGACCCTGTATGATTTGTTATTTGAAAGGGGTGGGTTTTTGGATAAAGAATTTAAAAAACGTACATATCTCGAAAGAGCTGAATTGGTCAGAATTACAGATGATGGCGACGAAAAAGAGATTATCCCCTTTAATTTAGAATCTGTTTTAATGGGGCGTGGGAAAGCAAATACACCGTTAAAAGTGTATGATGCAATTCGAATTTACTCGTTAGAAGAAATTGAAGGTGCTTCCCAGTTTGTTACAATTAGTGGACATGTGAAGCGTCCTGGTCGTTACGAATTATTTGAAAATAATATGACAGCCTATGACATCCTATTTAAAACGGGTGGTTTTGATGATCCATTATACTTATCGCAGACATTTTTAAAGCGAGCAGACTTGATAAGATTCGATGCGGATAGAATCACCCAATCAATATTTCCATTTCATTTGGAATCGGTTATTTCGAATAAAAAGAGTAAAGAGAATTTTAGTTTATTACCGGGAGATGAGATTCGGATCTATGCTGAATCAGTATTTAACGCCGTAAAATCAGTCTCTATCAATGGTGTTGTTAAAAACCCAGGCGCATTTACCTTAAAGACGGGCATGACCTTAAAGGACCTTATATTGGAGGCTGGTGGATTAAATTCAGATGTATATCGTTATAAAATTGATTTGGCTCGCATTGACCCCAATAATAAAATATTTAATGAATATGCAGAAATTGTTACATTCAATATGGATAACAAGTTTACCGTTTCTGATGTCTTATCCAATAATTCACCCACTAGCAATTCAGCAGACCAAATAGAAGGCTTTTTGCTGAATCCGTATGATTTAATTTCCATACGTCCAGACCCATATTTTAGTAAACAGAGAAATGTAATTGTATCAGGGATGGTTATGTACCCTGGGGCTTATACAATTTTATCTTATGATGAAACGATAAGCGATATTATAAAACGTGCCGGAGGTCCAAAGCCTGATGCGTATTTAGAAGCATCTCAATTTAAAAGACTGGGGCAAACTATTAAGATTTCATTGAAAGATGTTGTTGAAAATAAAAAGTCTAAATCGAATTTTAATGTGCAAGGTGGCGATGAAATAATTATTGTACCTAAACCTAATATGGTTGTGATTCAGGGGGAAGTGAATAATCCCGGCATCCGAAAGTACATCTCGGGTAAAAATGTAAAATATTATATTTCCAAGTCTGGTGGCATAAATCTAGAAGCGGATCGAGATAATATCTGGGTTCAATATCCCAATGGTGATTCTAAGAAATGGCGGAAATATTCTTTAATGAGTCCAAAAGTTTTAGATGGCTCAATCATTATCATCAAAACTAAACCGGAAGAAGAGCCATTTGATAAAACTGAATTTTCTAAAGAAATGGCATCTATTTTTGCAGACTTTGCCCAGGTAGTCGCCTTATTCTTAGTGGCAAGATAATAACTGCCAACTGCCAACTGATAACTGCAAACTCTGTTTTTAACTGATAGCTGATAACTGACAACTGATAACTGCTAACTCTGTTTTTACTAATAACTAAAAAATGAAATTTCAAGAATTTACTCAAATCATGTCCAATCAAGGATTTGAAAAACTTGCAGACATTGCCCGTGAACTTGGTGTCTCGCCTCAAGCAATCAATAATTGGAAAATTCGTGATCAAGTTCCACATAAGATTGCCATTTTGATTCAAGAGAAATATGCTGAATTAAATTCAAACATTAATTTTATCCCCCAAAGTCAAAGCACTGGTGAACCTAATCCTAATCCATATCCATCACCCTATGGGTATTTTGAAGAAGATACCATCTCACTTTGGGAAATAATTGCCATACTCAAAAAAAATATTGCATTAATTCTTATTACACCTACAATTCTGTGCACTTTTACCATCATATATGTTCTATTTATTGTAAAACCCGTATATACATCTTCGGCAACAATTATCCCTGCAGGTGGTGAAAGTTCTATGGGGAAAATGGCAGGGATGGCTGCTCAATTTGGAATTTCTGTACCTGGTGGTGGTGGCGGACAAAAAATGGTCTATCCTGAAATTATTAAAAGCCGTACATTAGCCAAGAAAATGCTCCAAAAACGATTTGATACAAATGAATTCGGAAAGGATCAAACTTTGCTCAGATTGTTAACTTATAAAAACGAAGAACCCACGGTTGGTGAAGATACACTCATCATTAATGGCATGGCCGCATTTATTGGTTTAGTGAAGGTGAGTGAGGATATTAAATCATCAATTGTAACTGTATCTGTGGATGCATCAGAACCTAAATTGGCAGCTGAGATTGCAACTGCACTCATTGACGAATTAGACTTACACCAAAAACAATTCAATACAAAACAAGCAGCAAAAAAACGAATTTTTATTGAGGCGAGAATTAACGATGTAAATGTGGATTTAGTGCGTGCCGAGGAATCGTTAAAGGACTTT
>JABHAX010000185.1 GCA_018674095.1 Fidelibacterota bacterium | reverse complement strand
GTCTTTAATTTTAAAATCATTTTTTACGCGATATTCTGCCCGCATTTTGTCATTCCAATGGTCATCGGGACTTTTTATTTTTTCGTCTTGTTTAATTTCCAGCCATCCATCAATAAATCCAGCATATACATTGGCACCTTCCAAATCGATTTCATATGCATCACTTGGAATTTGGATGTACCGACCCACTTTGTCAATTTTCCCTTCGCGAATGATAATAATGCCATCTTTGATAAAATCGCCCGGTTCAGTATGGATCATAGCATGGGTAAGCGCCCAAACACGAGGTGAATTAGAATGAATATCTTTCACGGGTTCGGTTTGTGAATACGCGAAAGTAATTGTTAAAAGAATGAAGATCAATTTTTTCATCAAAAGTTTGGTCCTTTCAGTTGGTGCTTTTCAATAAAATGAGTAACGTAATTAAATGTATCATTAATATCGTCAGAAATGTGGAACAATTTAAGATCGTCTTCCGAAATTGTTCCAATCTCTACAAGATAATCCCAGTTGACCACATTTTCCCAAAATTCTTTTCCATACAAAACAATAGGAAGTCGCTTTTTAATTTTTTGCGTTTGGATTAATGTAATGCATTCCATTAATTCATCCAATGTTCCAAACCCGCCAGGCCAAACGACTAACGCTTTTGCCAAGTAAAGAAACCAAAATTTACGCATAAAAAAGTAATGAAATTTCATATCTAAATCATCGGAAATCCATTTGTTTCCAGATGATTCAAATGGGAGAGA
Organism: Fidelibacterota bacterium; assembly: GCA_018674095.1. Classification (GTDB taxonomy): domain Bacteria; phylum Fidelibacterota; class Marinisomatia; order Marinisomatales; family UBA1611. The sequence goes on along the minus strand of JABHAX010000185.1, from coordinate 11,122 downwards.
AATGGTGAGTCCAACATTGATTCCACCTGCTTCCGCCGCACCACGGTTGGACGCTTCCATAATTCCGGGGCCTCCACCAGAGCAAATAATGTAGCGACGTTTTGTCCCTTTCAATCCCTTACTCCATGTGGTGAATTTCCCCGCGAGCGATCGCGCCTCTTCATAATAACGGCTCATTTTTAAATCAACATTAAGGCGTTTTATTGTTTGCGAATCTGCATTTTTTGATATGTTGTCCAGAGCCATTTGTGCATCTTCTTGAGAAGAAATTCGCGCCGACCCGAAAAAAACAATGGTATCGGCAATCTTTTTTTGTTGGAGACGCTTGAGTGGACCATAATATTCTGATAAGATTCTAACAGATCGTCCCTGTGGACTTCCTAAAAATTTAGAATTATAATAGAAGCGATCTTTATCTATAATTTTTGACATTATTTTTTTTCCTTTAAAATAGAGCCGGAAAGGTAATCCTTTTTGTTAATTGAGAAAAGGTAGGAATTATTACTAGGTTAAATTGTTTATTGTTTACTCAATTTTATTCTCGGTATTTTCCAATGATGGAACTTCGCTTATTATTAACAGGATTCTTCCTTTTTTCTTGCGCCTCGCCGCCAACACCAAAACCTGTGGTAATACCGCCTACCAAAAAAACTAACCCGGAGTTAGTCCAGGAGACTCTTTTTTCGAGAGGGTATATGTCTGGGTACGAAATTTGGGATACCCTTCGAAGGAATCCATCAGAGAAAGAAGTGTTAGATTCGTTTGGACTCCCCGATTCTATTTGGTTAGATGAATTGGAATCAACGAAATTCCTCTATTATTTTATTTCAGAAATGCAGGATTATAATACAATTGAAATTAGCACAAAGACGGATAGTGTTTCCGGATTTGAATGGGATTAAAAAATGTCAGATAAAAAAATATTAAACTATTCCGATTATTTACAGCTTGAAAAAATCTTGAACAGCCAGGGTTTAAAAAGTGCTGAACGAGGCACACCGGCCCACGATGAAATGCTTTTTATCATAATTCACCAAGTTTACGAATTATGGTTTAAACAAATTATTCATGAAGTGGATTTTGTATTAACCGTATTTGGTCAAAAATCTATAGATGAGTCTCACGTGAGTCATGCCGTATTAAGATTGGATCGGATTATTGAGATTCAAAAAGTATTGATTGACCAAATACGTGTTTTAGAAACCATGACTGCCATGGATTTTTTGGAATTCCGTGATGATTTATTTCCGTCTTCAGGATTCCAGAGCGTACAATTTCGTGTATTAGAAAACAAATTAGGATTACCGCCCCTTGATCGAATCAATTATGGAAATCAGGATTATAAAAAACCATTATTAGATTCTGGAAAAGAAGCGGTTCAAAAAGCGGAACAAGAAAAATCATTATTTAATTTATTGGAAAATTGGTTAGAGCGAACACCATTCCTTACCTTTGAAGGATTTAATTTTTGGGAAAAATATAGCCAAGCGATTCGTGGTATGTTGAATGATGAAAAAGACACAATTCAAAATAATCCGAACCATACGTCAGAAGAAATTGAATATCATTTAAAAGATCATGAAAGAGCAGTCGATTCTTTTGAAGCAATGATTGATTCTGAAAAACATAATTCTCTCATTGAAAAAAAGAAAAAACGATTATCACATAAAGCAACACAAGCGGCGCTTCTTATTTTTCTTTATCGGGATGAGCCGATTCTCCATTCACCCTTTAATTTATTATCTCGTCTCATGGATGTAGATGAATTATTTACCACATGGCGTCAAAGGCATGCAATAATGGTTCGCAGAATGATTGGTGCCAAAATTGGAACCGGTGGATCTTCTGGGCATGCATATTTACAAAAAACAGCAGATCGTCATAAAATATTCTCAGATTTGGCAGATTTGTCAACCTTCTTTATACCGAGATCGGCATTACCAGAATTACCAGAAAATATTAAAAGAAATCTGGGATATTATTTTAATAGATAAATTGAATAAAAGACCTGAAAATTGAGAAACAAGTTTTTCAACAGTTCAAAATACACGATTAAAAGAATACTATGAATCTATCTTTAAAAAACAAACACGCCATCGTCTGTGGCTCCACTGATGGAATTGGAAAAGGATCAGCATTACTTTTAGCAGAAAGAGGCGCATCCATTACATTGGTCGCCCGAAATAATGATAAACTAAACCAAACACTTTCTGAACTTTCTACGCAGGATGGTCAAACACATTTTACTATATGTGCTGATTTTAATCAACCGGATCAGTTAAAAGAAAAAATAATAGGTCATATGAAGACTCTTGTTGGTCATGCCGATATTTTGGTGAATAATTCAGGTGGACCCAAGGGCGGTGCCATTATCCAAGCTGAAGAAGATGAATTTCGTATCGCCTTTGAACGGCACTTGATATGTAATCAAATTCTGGCTCAAGCCATTGTACCAGGAATGAAAGAGAAAGGTAAAGGGCGGATTATTAATATTATTTCGACCTCTGTTCGACAGGTGATTCCTGGATTGGGAGTCTCTAATACAATCAGAGGTGCCGTAGCTCAATGGGCAAAAACATTGGCGCTGGAATTGGGCCAATTTGGCATAACCGTGAATAATGTTTTACCGGGATATACGAATACCGCGCGACTTCAATCTCTTGCAGAATCAAAAGCAAATTCCTTGGGAGTAACGCCAGAAGAAATCAATGAAGTCTGGATAAAAAATACATCATTAAGGAGATTGGGTAAGCCGGAAGAAATCGCAAGCGCAGTCGCATTTTTAGCTTCAGATGCTGCAAGTTATATTAATGGTCATGATGTTCCCGTTGATGGTGGACGATTTGGCGCCTAATGAAAAAACGTATCGAATATGAACAAATAACATTTCTTGAACCGGCTTGGATCCGCGAACAGATTGCTCATTTTATGGAAGAAGATATTCCTGATGGCGATTTAACGACTGAAGCAATCATCACAGAATTCAAGCCCATTATTGCAAATATGGTGACAATGGGTAAATTTGTTTTTTGTGGTGAATCCATTATTCCATTTTGTTTTCCAGAGTCTTGCTCCGTTCAAAGCAAAACTCATGATGGAGATTTGGTAAACACTGGACAAAGTCTTGCAAAAATTATGGGTCCGGCAGGACACATTTTAACGTTTGAACGTGTTACTTTAAATTTGATCCAACGGCTTTGTGGAATCAGTACAGAAACCCAAAAATATTGTGAATTGGATTTGCCAGATAATTTTAAAGTTATGGATACGAGGAAAACCACACCGGGACTTCGGAAATTTGAAAAATATGCTGTATCTACTGGGGGCGGTTGGAATCATCGTTTGGACCTCTCTTCAGCCATCCTGATTAAAGATAACCATATTCAAGCCGCTGGAAGTGTGAAAGCAGCCATCGATCAATCCAGAGAAAAAAATCGTAAAAATTTACCTATCGAACTGGAAGTGGATACATTGGACCAACTTCAAGAAGGATTAGCCATGGATATAGATGGATTCCTCTTAGATAATATGAGTCCTGAAATGGTGAAAAAAGCTGTGTCCATTATTCGAAATTCACCGGACGGAGAGTCTATTTTTGTGGAAGCAAGTGGTGGAATAAACTATGAGTCATTAGAGTCGTATGCCTGGACGGGAATTGATGGAGTTTCCATGAGTGCCATTACGGTACAAGCATCACCAGTCGATATTAAACTGGAATTTGAGTAGTGGAAAAACTCTATAATTTTATCAACGGCAAATTCGTGGCACCAAACTCTAATCAGTATTTGGAAATTTTTGAGCCAGCAACTGGACAAACTTATGCACAAGTTGCCGATTCAAATTCTGCCGATATTGAAAATGCATACGAATCAGCCCAAAATGCATTTGGGAATTGGTCAAGTTTATCTGTGAAAGAAAGAGCTGATTATTTAAATAAAATCGCTGAAGGACTTGAATCGCGTCTGGATGAATTCGCAGAATATGAATCAAGAGATACAGGTAAGCCAATTTCATTAGCAAAATCAGTGGATATTCCCCGTGCCGTTTCAAATTTCCGGTTCTTCGCAGATTATGGACAAGAATTCAATTTTGAATCTGAATTAAATAATGATCAATCCCATAATAAGATTATTCGATCTGCATTGGGAGTTATTGGGTGTATTTCGCCATGGAATCTTCCCCTGTATTTATTTTCTTGGAAGATTGCTCCGGCGTTGATAGCAGGAAATACTGTTGTAGCGAAACCATCAGAAATCACACCTTTCACTGCTTTCAAATTAGGTGAAATTTGTCAGGATGCTGGATTGCCGCCAGGCGTGCTCAATATAATTCATGGACAAGGGAGCATCGCCGGTGATGCCTTGGTGAATCATTCTAAAATAAAGGCAATTTCCTTCACGGGTGGAACTACCACGGGGAAATTGATTGCCAAAAAAACAGCATCATCCTTTAAAAAACTTTCTTTGGAAATGGGTGGGAAAAATCCATCTATTATTTTTTCTGATTGTGATTTTGATAAAATGATGAAGACAGTCGTACGATCATCTTTTTCTAATCAGGGACAAATCTGTTTGTGTAGTTCTCGGATTCTGGTTGAAGAATCCATTTATGAAAAATTCAAAACCAATTTTATTCAACGAGTTTCAGATTTAAGAATGGGTGATCCATCTGAAATTGAAACTCAATTCGGAGCTTTATCTTCAAAAGGGCATTTTGATAATGTAATAGATTATATTGAAATCGCTAAACAAGAAGGTGGTAAAATATTAGTTGGCGGTAACGCCAAAAAATTAAATGGTAGATGTGGAAATGGCTGGTTTATTGAACCAACAATTATCGAAGGATTGAATAATTCTTGTCGAACCAATCAGGAAGAAATTTTTGGTCCCTTGGTAACATTACAATCCTTTAAATCTGAAAAAGATGCAATTCAATTGGCCAACGAAACAGAGTATGGTTTATCGGCGACAATCTGGACGGAAGATAATGAAAAAGCGAATCGAGTTTCAGCCCTAATTGATGCAGGTGTAATTTGGGTAAATTGTTGGTTAGTGCGAGATTTAAGAACACCTTTCGGCGGAATGAAACAATCCGGATTGGGATGGGAAGGTGGCGATGAAGCTCTTCGGTTTTTTACAGAACCTAAAAATATTTGTACATTAGCATGACACCAAAATATAGCAAACACATTTTCATTTGTATAAATGAAAGAAATGAAAATAATCCAAAAGGGGATTGCGTGAGGTGTGGAGGAAAGGATATTCGCTTAAAATTTGTTCAACTTATTTCTAAACATGGTCTAAAGGGAAAAGTTCGCGCTAATAAAAGTGGTTGTCTCGATGCCTGCGAATTGGGGGCTACTGTCGTAATTTATCCAGATAATATTTGGTATACGAGAGTCAGTGTAAATGATGTAGATGAAATTTTTGAAATATCGATTCTAAATAATGGTGTGGTGGAACGGTTAGCATCCACTGAAAATACTTGGGAAGAATTGAAAAAAATTAGGGAATCAAATCAATGAGTGAAAAAATTCAAACGGATAAAGCGCCGGAACCGGTTGGGATGTATCCCCATGCAAGACGCGTAGGGAATTTGTTATTTTTATCAGGTGTTGGTCCAAGAAAACCAGGTACAAAAGTAATTCCCGGAGTTATGATGGATGGCCAGGGGAATGTGGTGGGACATGACATAGAAACTCAATGTCATTCTGTTTTTAATAATGTGAAAATCATTTTAGAAGAATCTGGAAGCCGATGGGGAAATCTTGTAGATTTGACTGTTTTTCTAACAAACATGCAACGCGATTTTGATACTTACAATCAAATTTATACCGAGTATTTCAAGGATAATCAACCGTGCCGAACCACCGTTGAAATCACATCGTTACCGACGCCCATTGCCATTGAACTCAAGTGTATCGCGACCATTGATTAGGGGCACCAAATGCGAGTAACACCTCCCTTAAATTTTAAAAGTTGGATAAAAGAACATCGTCATCTTTTAAAACCACCTGTTGGAAATAAAGTTGTTTATGAAAATGGTGATTTTATGATTATGGTGGTTGGCGGACCGAATTCTAGGAAAGATTACCATGTGGATCCCGTGGAAGAATTCTTTTATCAATTAGAAGGAGATATGTTACTAAAAATTATGGAAAATGGTAAAAGAGTTGACGTTCCCATCAAAGAAGGTGATATTTTTTTACTCCCGAAAAATGTTCCTCATTCTCCACAGAGATTTGAAAATACGATTGGTCTTGTGGTGGAATATAAACGGGATGAAGGTGTACTCGATGCATTCCAATGGTATTGTGATTCTTGTGATAAAATGTTAAATGAAGTCACCTTAGAATTAGAAAATATTGTAACACAACTCCCACCTTTATTTGATGCATATTGGGAAAATATAGATGCACGGACGTGTAAAAGCTGTAACGTAACCCAGCAAAAACCTTGATAAAGTGTCAATATGCTCATGTGCTCATGTGTTTATATCTTGAACAATTGAACACATTTCAACAGGAACATTTAAAAAAATGAAAATAGATATTCACACACACATTCTGCCAGAGAATTGGCCAAACATGAAAAAAGAGTCAGGATATGGCGGTTGGGTATCGCTCGAACATATTGAACCAAAAATGGCGAGAATGCTCAATGATGATGAGTTTTTTCGATCAGTCGATTCTAATTGCTGGAATCCAAATATTCGAATGAATGATTGTGATAATCATGGTGTTGATGTACAGGTACTATCCACAGTTCCCATCATGTTCAGTTATTGGGCAAAACCCAAAGATGCTCTATTGCTTTCTAAATTTACAAATGATCATATTTCTAAGATTGTAGATCAATTCCCAAATCGTTTTTTAGGATTAGGAACCATCCCAATGCAAGACTCAGAAATTGCTATTCGTGAACTAGAACGATGTATGAATGATTTGAATTTATTGGGTGTTCAAATTGGATCTAATATCAATGGTAAAAATTTAAGTGATGAATCAATTTTTCCTATTTTCGAAGCGGCTGTAGATCTCGGTGCTGCAATCTTTGTTCATCCATGGGATATTATGGGAAAAAATGAAATGGAGAAATATTGGCTTCCATGGCTGGTGGGTATGCCGGCAGAAACGAGTCGTGCCATTTGTTCTATGATCTTTGCCGGTGTGTTTGAAAAGCTCCCAAATCTTCGTGTTGCTTTCGCTCATGGTGGTGGATGTTTCCCTGCGACGGTCGGTCGTGTTCAGCATGGATTTGATGTCCGCCCGGATCTTTGTGCAGTAGATAATAAAGTTGATCCATTGAATTATCTTGGAAAATTTTGGGTGGATTCATTGGTTCATGATTCTGATATGCTGGATTTTCTAATCAAGAAAGTAGGCGAGAATAAGATAGCTCTTGGTACAGATTATCCATTTCCACTGGGTGAATTGGAACCGGGGAAACTTATCGAATCTGCAAATTATTCAAATGAAACAAAAGAAAAAATTCTCTTTCAAAATGCATTGGATTGGTTGGGACTTCCCCACGATTATTTTAAATGAATTACGAAAATTCCCAATCATTTGCAGATTTAATGGATCATAATGATTCTTTAAAATCCTATCGCGCTAAATTTCATATTCCAAAAAATAAATACGACGAAGATCTTCTGTATTTTTGCGGCAATTCTTTGGGGCTTCAACCGAAATCGGTAAGAGCCTTCGTAGAAAAAGAATTAATGGTTTGGGAAAAAGATGGTGTATTAGGGCAGCACGGTCGTTGGGAAAAATATCATGAAAGATTAGCTGAATCATCATCACGTCTCGTTGCAGCAAAGCCATGGGAAGTTGTAGTCATGAATGCTCTCACTGTGAATCTCCATTTTTTACTCATTTCTTTCTACCAGCCAAAGGGAAAACGAAATAAAATCATGATTGAAAAAGGTGCATTTCCCTCAGATCAATATGCAGTTGAATCCCAAATCAAACTGAATGGATATAACCCAGAAGATTGTTTGATTGAACTCGCCCCAAGACTTGGTGAAACAACACTTCGAACAGAAGATATTTTAATGACTATTTCAAATACGGGTGAAGAGTTAGCAACCGTCATGATGGGCGGTGTTAACTATTATACAGGGCAAGCATTTGATATGAAAGCGATTACAGAAGCGGGACATAAAGTTGGGGCTATTGTAGGATTTGATTTAGCTCATGCTGCCGGGAATCTCGTTTTGGATCTCCATGATTGGGATGTGGATTTTGCATCTTGGTGCACCTATAAATATTTATGTGCAGGCCCAGGCGCACCTTCAGGGATTTATATTCATGAAAAACATCATGATTGGGATGGACAAAGATTGGTGGGTTGGTGGGGCCAAAATAAACAAACCAGATTTGAAATGGGACCGGATTTCGATCCGATCCAAACTGCAGAAGGTTGGCAAATCAGTAATTCTCCCGTAATGGGAATGGCCCCCCTTTTAGCTTCCATGGAAATTTTTGATGAAGTTGGGATGTTTGCCATTCGAGAAAAAGGAGAAAATCTCACAAGGTTTCTTGAATATCTAATTGAAGAAAATTTGCCGAACATTTCTGTAATAACTCCGAAGGAAAGAGGATGCCAGTTGTCTCTAGTTGTGCCAAATGGAAAAATTATTTTTGAGTCTCTATCTAAAAATGGTGTAGTCTGTGATTGGCGCGAACCCGATGTCATTCGTATTGCGCCCCATCCATTATTTAATACATTTGCTGAAGTGTATCAGTTCATCCAAATTTTGAAAAAATCGTTTTAATGCAATGACATCAAGTTGCAAAGTAAATATAATTTATTTTAACATAGACTTTGCGGCTTTAAGCTTTTGCGATTAATACCATTGAATAAAGAAAAAATTACCTTAATTGGAGCAGGATTAGCCGGCCCACTGATGGCGACTTATTTAGCGAACCGGGGCTATTCTGTGGATATTTATGAGCGTCGTCCCGATATGCGTAAAGTTGACCTTTCAGCAGGACGATCCATAAATTTGGCTTTGTCGGTCCGAGGAATCAACGCATTAAAGGAAGTGGGGATATACGATAAAATTGAGCCGATCACCCTTCCCATGAAAGGTAGAATGATTCACGATTTGGACAGAGCAACCCATCTCCAGCCCTATGGACAAACTGAAAATGAAGTCATCTATTCTGTCTCAAGAGCTCAATTAAATATGGATCTCATGACCCTAGCGGAAGAAACCGGATTGGTCAACATTCATTTCAATCATCAATTAGATTCAGTGGATTTGGATACTAATGAATTGGGATTTGGGGACAAAAAAGTTTTATTTAATAAAGTGATTGGATGTGATGGTTCATCTTCCGCCTTACGAAACGCTATCCTAAAAAAGTCCAATGCTGAATATGTCAAAAATCCGCTGGGCCACGGTTATAAAGAATTAACGATTCCACCATCAGATACTGGTGATTTCAGGATTGAAACAAATGCTCTCCACATTTGGCCCCGTGGAGAGTTTATGCTGATTGCGTTGCCGAATATGGATCGATCTTTCACCTGCACTTTATTTTTCCCCATGACTGGCACTACAAGTTTTGAAACTGTTAAAAATGAAAATGATATTCTTGGATTGTTTCAAAGCCAATTCCCTGATGCGATAGATCTCATGCCTACCCTTGTGGATGATTTTCAAAATAACCCTACTGGAATTCTGGCAACTGTTTATTGTAAGCCTTGGCATTTTGAAGACAAAGCAGTGCTCCTTGGTGATGCTGCACATGCAATTGTTCCTTTTTATGGACAAGGGATGAATGCATCGTTCCAGGATTGTTCTGTTTTAAATAATTTTATTGGAAAACATTCGGGCGCTTGGAATGAAATCTTTACAGAATTCTCTTCATTCCATGTGGCCAATGGCCACGCCATTGCTGATATGGCTATTGAAAATTATATTGAAATGCGGGATACAGTGAATGATCCTGATTATAAAAAACGCCGGCAATTAGAATTTGAGTTAGAACAAAAATTTCCAGATAGATTTATTCCAAGATATTCTATGGTTTCTTTTCATCAAATCCCTTATGCAGATGTTTATAACCGTGGGAAAATCCAATTTAATTTAATGACTTCATTCATCTCTGGTGAAATCTTAGAATCTGAATTACACACAAATATTTTGGAACAACTTCAACCCATTTCATGAAAATACTTTACCATTTACTAAATCATTTAAAGCATAATTCTTTTTCAATGATCTTACTCATAACCCTATTTGTTTCATGCCAGAAAGATGTTGCAAAAATTCATGATGAAGCTTTTGTAGTGGATACACATAATGATGTTTTACTTCGGTCGTTAACAGGACGAGATATATTAACGGATCTCCCCGAAAGTCATTCTGATTTACCAAAATTCAATAAAGGAGGAATGGATTGTCAGATCTTTTCGATTTGGGTTTCTCCTACAGAATTTGAAGATGGCGAACATTACAATCGTGCCAATCAAATGATCTCGCAATTGGAATATCTTTGTTCCCGGATTCCAGATCAATGGGCAATAACATTTAATTATCAGGATTTGGTTTACAATGATCAAAAGGGAATTTTATCGTGCATGATTGGTGTGGAGGGCGGACACAGTATCGAAAATGATATTGCAAAATTAGATGCATTGTATGACCGCGGCATGCGTTATCTGGGTATCACGTGGAATAATTCTACAGATTGGGCAACGTCAGCAAAAGACGAAACGGAAAAAAGTGATTCACTCACATTTATCGGATTAACCGATTTTGGAAAAAATGTTATAAAACGTTGTAATGACTTAGGCGTTATGGTGGATGTATCCCATGCTGGGGAAAAAACATTTTGGGATATTATCGAGACCACTAAAAACCCCATTATTGCATCACATTCTTCCGTTTATAATATATGTCCCCATTTTCGGAATTTGAAGGATGAGCAACTTTTTGCAATGAAAAAAAATGGCGGAGTTGTTTTTGTGAATTTCTATCCGGGATACATCGATTCCACCTATTCGAAAAAATATGATAAAGTTAAAACACAATTCAAATTTGAATTGGATTCATTAGCAAAACTTTACGACCCAGACTCAGATCTGTATTGGTATAAAGAAAATGAATT
>JABHAX010000184.1 GCA_018674095.1 Fidelibacterota bacterium | reverse complement strand
TAAGTTCTCCATTTTGCCCTACATAATAATTATAATAAGGTTTTGCAATAATACGCCCTGCCATATCAATCACTTCCCAACGGAGTGCGGCTTCTGTAAAAGGCAAATTATAGCTTAAGATTAATTCATCTTCAATGCCATTTCCGTCAGGTGAAAAAGGATTCGGCGATAATTCAATTTTACCTTTTGAAGGTAAATCCGCAAAAAAAAGTGAATTTTGGGTTCCGGGAGTTTGACCTATTTCACCTACAGAAATACCCCAATTCTTCATATCATTTGATTCATCGCTTAATCGGTACTTTTCTGAAGAGCGAGATGCCATGAGAGGCCAATCTTCATTGTAGTGTATGGAATCAATAATTGATTCTGTGTGGTCTAATAAATAAATAGTTTCGCTTGTATTATTTAATCCAGGGAGTCCTCCTACGGGAAATATTAATGTGGATGAATCGGGGATGATGAATGATGAATCTGATGTTACAACACAATAGGAAAATGAGTCCAAATTAAAATCGGGAAAAATCCTTTTCGACCCTCCATAATCCATGATAGACCAATTGTTCACATTCACATTTTTTTGGGGAATGATTTCCACAAATTCTGATTGGGTTGAATCAGGAACCGCAAAAAACTCATTAATTAATACGGTTCCAAATGGATATCGAACGGAAACGGAAAAGGGTGCAATATCATTTTCTGGATTCCCATCATCTGAAATATCTAAAATAATAATACCTTCATGAATTCCGGATGAGGGTGCAATAATATCCGAAGTGATCCACACCGTATCATTTACAGGAATAAAATAGAATGAATTATTTCCTATTTCATCATCATTCATTTCTATTGTGAATGTTCCATTCAAAGGCTCAATCCCAACATTTATAATGGGGATGTTTAGGGTTACAACAGAATCGGGAAATGGTGGAAATGGAGAATAAAAAATAGAATCAGCTAAAATCATTCCATCTACATCCAAAATCATTTTACTGTTTTGAAAACCGGGTGTTGATCCAATCCCCTCATCGGCAACCTCCCAATTTTCGGGTTCATTCGAAAGATAAGATGGACGCTTTTTTTCTGTGGATCTTTCGCTGCTTAAAGGCCAATCAGAATCATAGATGAGAGAATCAATGATGGAGCCAGTATGGTCAAATAAATAAACCCCATCAGCCGAATTATTTAAACTGGGGAAGGGAGATGGGATTAACACATGTGCTTCATTGTCAATAATGTCAATGATTGTTGAATCGGATAAAATCACAATAAAATCACCACTGGAAATGAAAAAAGATGCCAATCCCATGGGTTCTTTATGATTATCTCCAATGCCCCATCCTTTCATTTCCAAATCCTGAAATGCAATACATTCCACAAATTCTGATTGGTCATTATTGGGGGCAGACATGAATTCGTTTAGCATGATTGTCCCAAATGGAAAGCGCACCTTCACTGTATCAAGCCCCGAATTATTCTCATCTTCATCATCATTTTCGATAGTAAGAAAAATATTTAATTCATGGAATCCGGAACTGAATGGTCCAATGTTTACATCTATTAAAACGGTGTCACCCATATTCCCGGATGTAAAAGATGATTCATGAATCATGGACTCATTTTCTATGATTTGAACTAACCCTTCAAAGATTGATGATCCCAAATTTAGAATTGGAACGGTCAATGTTACCTCGTCTGATTCAGTAGGAATTCTTGGTGAATAAAAAATCAATTCGCTTAATAGGGCGCCATTGATGTTAGCTGGTGTTATCGAATTGGGTGCACCTATCGTAAAACCGGAAGGTGATGTGGAAGGTGCCCAATTTATTTGATTAGAAGAAACATCATTCACGTAATATTTTTCTAGTGAAACTCCCTGAGAAATTCCCCAATCTGTGCTGTAAGTCAAAGAATCAATCTGGGTGTAATATGGATCAAAAATTCGAATTATATCTCCGCTATTATTTAAGGTGGGAAATCCACCATTCGGCACAATGTATGGAATGCCTTCAGGGACAGAATCTATTAAGCTTGAATCTGCTGCAATAACACCATACCCATTTGCGGCAATTGTAATGGCTCCTAACCCATAATTTGTCCCGACGTTATTGTCTGTAATTCGCCAATTGTACATATTAACGGGATTAGAACTAATATTGACAATTTCGACAAATTCCGGTAAACCTGATGCGGGTCGGGGCATGAATTCGTTTAGGACAAATGTGCGGAATTCATACCGAACGCCTAAGAATGTTGAATCCGAATTATTGGATTGATTTGAATCTCCAGCCATATTTATTGTTATCAAAATAGTTTGGCTGCCTGATTCAAATGGACCCATCTCTAATTCAAATTCCACCGTATCCAATTCAGAAATATTACCGGGAAATTCATTGGTGAAAAATTCACCATTTACATAAACCAATATTTCCGGTTCACCCAGTGTGAGTCCAACATTTGCAACTAATCCAGTTAAGGTACCGGATTCATTTAATGAAATTATTTCTGGCGAAATGGTAATTCCAGTTATGGCAAAATCTATTGAATCCGGTCGAACAGAATTCATCAATCCGGGCGATCCCAATGAATCCAAACTTTGGCTCCAATTACTTGGATTATTTTCAATATGAAGCCGAATTCTTTCTAGAGAGAAGCCATCCTGAACCCAATCTTCCCACCCCAATGTTTCAATAATTAGACCAGTAGAATCTAAAAGAAAAAGTGAATCGGATGCGGATAATCCATTTCCAATACTGGAATCATCCACTTTGATAAGAATGGCATTTTCTGGAATTGTGGACTGATACAAACCTGAATCGATTGCGTAATCTCCTTCCAGGATTAAACCATAGAATAAGGGTGGAATTTTGAGTCCATAGCCACTTTCAATAAGTTCATCCGTGCTGGATCGATCTTGAATAGACCATCCATCAAGATTTAATGTGTCCGTTGTGGATGGATTATATAATTCTACAAACTCATTGGGAGAGTCGGACCCATCTAAATCGTACATGATTTCTGTGATTAATATTTGCTGGGAAACTGGTATTGTTTGGGAAAAAACTATTATTGAGAATATTAGTCTCGGGGATACAATTAATCGTGGAATCATTCTACCTTTATCTTACAGGAGAATAATTTATGGGGCAAGTGGTGTAATAATTATTGGAATAGGCATTCTCAGGTTTTAAGATTGAAGTCATTTATTTAATAAATTAAAAAGGAAATAATAAAATGAACTCAAGATTAATCTTGTTAGCGCTTCCGTTAGTGTTTTTCGCTTGTGAAGCTGATGCAGATGATCCTACACTTGTTGGGACTTGGAACGCAACTGCATTTGAGGAATATAGCGGTGCGACCTGTACTGGGACACCTGAATGGACATTAGATTCAACAAAAGCAATTTTTGGCGATGATGTGACTTTAACCGTGGAATTCACTGAAGATCAAGTGATAATGACTTCAGGTTTTTCTCTAAGCGCTGATGCATTATGTGCAATGATGGGTGCCACCTTAGAAGGTGATAGTTGTATCGCTACACAAGGGAACGTAGCAGTTGATGCAGTATGTACAATGATGGAAGGTACATATGCAAATAGTACGTGTTCTTTGGGTGATTCTGAAACATCATCTTACACAACGGTTGATGATGCTATT
>JABHAX010000183.1 GCA_018674095.1 Fidelibacterota bacterium | reverse complement strand
TTCAACTATCGGTTTTTAAAGATATACATCCAAACCTTCGTGTTCAAGAAGAATCATTTTTTTATCGAGTCCACCACCATACCCACCCAAGGATCCATCTGTGGCTAAAATTCTATGACATGGGATAAAAACAGCAATAGGATTTTTTGCATTGGCAGAGCCAGCAGCTCGGGATGCTTTTGGATTGCCCGCACGTTTGGCAATTTCTTGATATGAAACGGTTTCACCATAGGGAATTTTTGCAACTTCAAGAAGTGCTTTTTTATAAAAAGGTGGCATATTCAAATCTAATGGGACTGAGAATGTTTTCCGGGTTCCTTCAAAATATTCTCGAATTTCCTTTAATGCTTTATTAAGATGGGAAGACCGGTTTTTGGTGGGCGTCTCCGGTTCCGATTGAACATCATTGGCAAGATGGACGCGATACACACCTGTCTCATTGGTTCGGATTCCAAGGAGTCCAATTGGGGTTTCAATTTTAGCAAATTCATTCATTCAAATTAACAAGTACTGCGCCAAGTATGACGAGACTGCCCCCAAATATAGCAATAAGAGATAAAGTCTCATCGAGGATAGTCCAGCCTAAGATTGAAGCTAATAAGGGTGGGAAAAATGCTATATAGGATATTTGGGACATAGAAATATGAGAAAAAAGCCAAATGTAAATAAACCATGCAATTAAGGATCCTGGAATCGTTAGATATAGGAGAGCAAAAATATTGAATTGACTCCAAATCATGGCTTGGTCAGATTCAACAAAATAAGAAATACTTAGTAAAATTATCCCTGCCATAAGTTGGCTTACAGCATTAAGATGTAAAGAGGTCAGTACATCGGAATGTTTTTTGAGATACACACTGGGGTAGGACGCAATCACGACAGCAATCATTACAATTGTGATTCCAAATACAACTGAATCACCTTCAAATTTCATTCCTTCTTTTAATATGAAAAAAGCACCCAGCGTTCCTAAAAAAAGACTGAATAATCTCTTTTTAGTAAGCACTTCATTCGGGAGCATAAAATAGGATAAGATGGTTACACAAATGGGGAATCCAGCCCAGATTATTGAGGATAGACTTGAATAAATAAATTGGGTCGCCCAATAGGTTAAGCCATAACAAACTGTCAAATTTAGGAATCCGAATTGTACATAAAGTTTTAAAGGTAAAATTGCAAAGGATGGGCGTTCTTTTTTATAAAGTATTATAGCCCATAGAATTAATCCAGCAAAAAAGAATCTGAAACCTGCCCCGAAAAAGGGCGGTGTTCCTTCCATTAGGCTTTTTTTCAGGACAATCCATGTTGTGCCCCAAATGAGGCACAAAATTGTATAATTGATTAATACTTTTGGTTTCATGTTATAAAAAAAATGCCCCGTCTTTTACGTAAAGATTCGGGGCATTTTTTAAAGGTTTTTGATGGAAGATCAGGAATCTGAGCCCATTTTAATCAACACTGGGCTCGCGATAAAAATGCTAGAATAGGTTCCAATAATCACACCCACAATCATGGCGAATGCAAAAGTGTGAATGACTTCACCGCCCACAAGATATAAAATTAACACGACAAAAAATGTGGTAAGAGATGTAATAATTGTTCGACTTAAAGATTGATTAATACTTTCATTAATCACAGAGGATAATGTTGCACTTTTCGCCCCTTTTACATTTTCGCGGATTCGATCAAAAATTACAATTGTATCATTTAATGAATATCCCACAATGGTTAAAAATGCAGCAATAACCGCTAGAGATACTTCTAAATTCAATAAAGAAAAAATACCTAAGGTGATGAGCACATCATGTGTCAAAGCAGCAATAGCGCCAACAGCATATCTAAATTCGAATCGAATCGAGATATAAATAAGAATTAGAATCAAGGTACTTATAATTGCCATGAAAGCATCACCACTGAGTTCAGCACCAATTTTTGGCCATAATTTTACGATGGACAGAATAAATTCTGATTCATTATCCGGCACAAGTGCTGGAAATGCTTCTGCCATTTTTTCCACAAATTTGTGAGTAAATTGTTCAGGTTCATCTTCAATAATGGGTAAGCGTACAACCACATCGGATTCATTACCGAAATGCTTAATTTCAGCGTTACTAAAATCGAAGTCTCGTCCATCTATTACTACGTTGCTTAATGCAGAACGAACTTCAGTAATATCGACGGGTTCTGTATAATTAACAGCAACCTGGGTTCCGCCTTTAAAATCAATACTTAATTTGGGTCCACCTTTTGTAATCATGGATCCGACGCCAACCAAAATAAGCACAGCTGAAAAGATGGCTGCAACTCCCGTTTTTCCCATAAAATTGATATGTGTTTCTTTAATAATTCTCATGTTAAATACTCAAAGTTTTAAGCCCTTTCCGGGATGTATATGAAGTAAAAATTGTCCGTGTAATAAATACGGCAGTGAACATGGAGATTAAAATTCCCCAAAAAAGAACAGTTGCAAATCCTTTAATTGGACCCGTTCCAAATTGATACAGAACCAACGCAGCAATTAAGGTTGTCACATTGGCATCAATAATTGTGGTGAGCGCTCGATCATATCCGGCATCAATTGCCGCCTTGGGCGTTTTACCTTTTTGTAATTCTTCTCGGATACGTTCAAAAATAATAACATTGGCATCAATTGACATTCCAACAGTCAGAATCAATCCTGCAATTCCGGGTAATGTTAAAGTGGCTTGAAGAGAAGCCAAAACCGCTAAAACAAGAAGGATATTCCATATTAAAGCAAAGTCTGCCACGATGCCGGCCATCTTGTAATAGACCAACATGAAAATAAGGACAAGTGCCAAACCAAAAATGACAGCTTGAGTTCCTTGTGCAATTGAGTCGGCGCCTAAGCTTGGGCCAACAATTCTTTCTTCAATAATATTAACAGGAGCAGGAAGGGCACCGGCTCGTAGAATAATAGCAAGATCCTGAGCTTCATTCATGGATCCAAATCCTTGAATCTGTGTATTTCCACCTGATATTTTTTCTTTAATCGAAGGTGCCATATGAACTTTGTTATCTAAAACAATTGCAATTCGTTCGGAAATATTAGCACCTGTTACTCGTGCCCAAGTTCGAGAACCTTCACTATTCATGGAAAGGGATACAATGGGCTGACCTGCAGTTCCACCACCAATCGAACCTAAATCTGCTCTTGCTTCATCAACAATTCCACCTGTTAATTCGGGTGAATTTTCTAAGTAGTAAAGACGGTAAAAGTTGTTTACACCTGTTCCCCCTTGAGGGCTCTCTGATTTTTGACTAAAAAGGAATTGACCATTCGCGCTTTTTAGCTTTGATTGGACTTCCGATTTATTTAATAATTTTTTTAGTGCATAAACATTCTTTTCAGGAACACCCAAATCGTTTCCAAATGCAGCAAGTAAGCTCGAGAAAGGTGCATCCGCTAAAATATTGACCCCTGTTTCATCAGAATCATCACTGGGTGAAGAATCTGTTTCACCAAAAAGTTCAGAAACTGTTTTGGTACCGTCATCATCTAAATCAGTTTGTTTTGGTTCTTCAGGTGTAGCCGTTTCTCCACCATCGGCTAATTCTTTCAATTCAGCTTCATCCGTTGTTTCCTTAAGGATGTCATCTAATTGAGCGATCATTTCATTGGTTACACCACCGTTTTTAACAAGATAGAATTCCAACAATGCAGTACTTTGAAGCAAGGCACGTGCCCGTTTCGAATCTTGGATACCGGCCAATTCCACCACAATTCTATGTTTTCCTTGTTTCTGGATGGTAGGTTCAGCGACCCCAAATTGATCAACCCGATTTTGAAGAATTTCTAAAACACGGTTTATCGCATCATCCGCTTCATCTTTCAATGCCAACAGAATGTCATCTAACGATGCACCATATTTATGGTAATAGCGAGATAGTTTAATACCGTCCGCTTTCACATCCTGTTCAAACACAGTGAAAAAATCAACATCTGGCGAGGTTGCTTTTTCCTTAGCTGACTGAAGGATGGATTCGAGTCGATCGTCTTTCATATCGGCTAAATTGCTCATCAATGTGGGGATATCAGCTTCTAGGACAATGTACATACCGCCTTTTAGGTCGAGCCCCTGGCGGATGGTACGGGATTCAATTTGTTCAAGTTCTCCGGAAGTACGGAGTTCTTCTTTCTCGTCGTCGGTCAAACCCTGGTATTGCCAGGTTGGCGTGAGAGCATAAATGGCCCACGCTAAAATGAGTCCGATGATTAAATATCTAGGTGTTAAATTGCTTTGCATTATAAATGTTAATTATAGGTTTAAAAAAAGCCGGTAAATATAACCTTTGACTTCTAATGAGAGCAAGGATGGAGGATAGTATTTTTTGAGAAAAGTGAAACAATATTTTTTGTAAAATTTTTCTTATTAAGAAATCCAAATTTTAAGAATGTTTAACCATGCAAGCTATAACTATAAATAAAGATAATCAAATTTAATTATAGTTAAATTTTGGGAACTCTGCAAAATTGAATTTTCCATGAAGAAATTTTTCATTTATTCCATTTTATTCTTAAATGTGCAATTCGTGTATTCACAATTTGAAGTTTCTGTTTTAACTGATAAAACCGAATATCTTGTTGGCGAAAATATTGAGATCACCGTCACGACCTATGATCTATGAAGCAATCCCATTATATTGAACTGGCCAGATGCTTGTCAATATGACGTTGTCATTAACGGTCAGCCAAATATCGGATGTATTTTTGTTCCCACTCAATTAACAATAAAATCATTAATAAACCATTCGTGGTCATTTACTTATATTGAAACTCTTAATATTGGAAATCATAAAATTATTGGATTTGTGGTGAATTATGGTGAACCGGACACAACAAGCATTCATGTTCGGGATACGGATAGTTATTTCCCCTTAGCAGTTGGGACTTTTGAAAATTGTTTTCAATTTTCAGTTAGCAATGCTTATGGCGATTCTTATCTATTTTGGTTTGCAGAAGATGTGGGTTTGGTAAAACGATCTGACTTTCATGAAGGGTCACCTTCAATAGATTGGATTCTTCAAGAAACAAATCTATCGATTGAAAATAAAAATGTTATTTTACCATCCAAACTCCTAATTCCTAATTCTTAATTTATTACACCCAACTTTTTCCCAACTTTTGTAAAGGCGGATACGGCCTTATCAAGATGTTCTTTTTCCATAGCGGCAGAAATCTGCACTCGAATTCGAGCTTGCCCTTTTGGCACCACAGGGAAATAAAAACCGACCACATATATACCTTCTTTCAGCATTTCCGCTGCCATATTTTGAGCTAAGACAGCATCATACAATATAATGGGGACGATGGGATGAACACCGTCCAAAATTTTAAATCCGGTTGCGGACAATTTTGTCCTGAAGTAAGTCGTATTTTTTTCTAATTTATCCCGGAGTTCTGTTGTGGCAGACAACATATCAATCACTTTTGATCCCGCCGCCACAATGGCTGGTGCCACTGTATTCGAAAAAAGATAAGGACGAGATCTTTGCCGCAACAGATCAATTATTTCTTGGCGACCCGTCGTAAATCCGCCGGAAGCACCCCCCAGTGCTTTTCCTAAAGTAGATGTGAAAATATCAATTTTATCCATCACGCCACAATGCTCCGCTGAGCCACGTCCTGTTTTTCCTGTAAATCCTGTGGCGTGGCTATCATCCACCATAACCATAGCATCATACTTTTCTGCTAATTCAACAATCTCATCTAATTTGGCAATAAATCCATCCATGGAAAAAACGCCATCAGTGGCAATAAGTCTTAATCGTGCGTTTTGAGATTCTTTCAATTTCTCTTCCAAGTCCGACATATCGCTATTCGCATAACGGAATCGTTGCGCCTTGCAAAGCCGAATACCATCTATAATGGAGGCATGATTCAATGAATCAGAAATAATAGCATCTTCCGGCCCCAAAATAGTTTCGAACAATCCACCATTGGCATCAAAGCAAGATGTGTATAAAATTGTATCGTCTGTCCCGAAAAAGTCTGAAATTTTGGATTCCAACTCTTTGTGAAGATCTTGCGTTCCACAAATAAATCGGACGGAAGCCATACCGAATCCATGGTCATCCATAGCTGATTTTGCCGCTGAAATAATATCAGGATGATTCGCCAACCCTAAATAATTATTGGCACAAAAGTTTAGAACATCGCCACCCTTCGCAGTCGCAATATCAACCCCTTGGGGTGTGGTGATGGTTCTTTCTTTCTTATAAAGTCCATCTGCTTCAATTTGGGAAAGAATTTCAGTGTAATGTTTATTTGAATTTGTCATATTTTAGTAAGGCAAAGTTGCAGAGTAGTAAAGAAATATTTTATAACATACCCATGTGTAACATCGTGAACTTCGTGGCAAAAAATTACCATTTCAGAACAACTTTTCCACAGTTACCCGATTCCATAATGTCGAATCCATTTTGGAAATCATCCACAGACATTTGATGGGTAAGGACAGCGGAAATATCCAAACCGCTACGAAGCATTTGTGTCATTTTATACCAAGTTTCATACATTTCTCGACCATAAATGCCCTTCACATGGAGTCCTTTAAAAATAATATCATCCCAATTAATTTGTGTGGATTCAGGCAAAAGTCCAAGAAGTGCTATCCGTCCACCATGATACATGTGCCCCAACATACTTTTGAATGCATTTGGATTTCCCGACATTTCCAATCCAACATCGAATCCAGTGACCATATTCAATTCAGTAAAACAGGATGTTATGGATTCTTTGGATACATTGATTGCTTTAGTAGCACCGAGTTTTCGTGCTAGATCCAGCCGATATTCATTCACATCTGTGATAACCACATTTCGCGCGCCCACAAAATTGCAAATCGCAACTGCCATAATTCCAATTGGTCCCGCGCCTGTGATAAGAACATCCTCGCCAACCATTTCGTAAGAAAGAGCGGTGTGGGCTGCATTACCATAGGGATCAAAAAATGCGGCAATTTCTGACGGTATATCTTCATGGATTGGCCAAACATTGGATTCAGGGATGACTAAATATTCTGCAAATGCACCCGTTCTATTAACACCAACACCGATTGTTTTATGGCAAAGATGAGTTTTTCCGGCACGGCAATTTCTACAATATCCACAGGTGATATGACCCTCTCCGGAAACGCGATCTCCCGGTTTATAATGGGTAACGCCGGGTCCAATTTCTTCCACAATTCCGCAAAATTCATGACCCGTAATAAGTGGCAGTTCTAAAGTCCGTTGAGCCCATTCGTCCCATTTATAAATATGGAGATCCGTTCCGCAAATTGCCGTATGTGTGATTTTAATTTTTACATCATTTGTAGAACATTCAGGAATGGGGACCTCTTCCATCCAGATTCCACGTTCAGGTGATTTTTTTACAAGTGCTTTCATTTTCTTAAATTTAAAAATATTACGATTATTGAATTCAAAATTTAAGATAAATTCAGAATGATTTTTTAAAATAAACGCACTGACGGAAACCTTGAATTTGAATGACTAAGACTAGTAAAAACCTCTCATCTGAATCTGAATCCAGCCCTAAATTCTCAGCCCGATTTTACCGTATTAATTAATTATGGCTACCGTATTAGCATTCACAAATCAAAAAGGCGGAGTGGGTAAAACTACATCTGCAGTCAATGTCGCATTGAGTTTGGCTGTTACAGAGGTGCGCACACTTCTTATCGATTTAGACCCACAATCCAACGCCACGACTGGTCTATCAGATTTATTTGAGAAAACTAATGGTTCGATTTACGATGTATTATTAAAGGGCGATGGTTTCAAAGATTCTATCACAAAAACATCTTTTACTCATTTAGATCTTGTTTCATCAACCAATGATTTGGTAGGAGCTGAGATTGAACTAGTCAGCATTATGGCCCGAGAATACCAGCTTCAAAAAGCACTAAAAAAAATCAGAAAAGAGTATGACGTTATAATTATTGACTGCCCACCATCATTGGGCTTATTAACGCTTAATGCTCTCACTGCAGCTGATGCTTTGGTTATTCCAATTCAATGTGAATATTATGCACTAGAAGGATTAGGTCAACTCCTGAATACTGTTCGTCTCGTTCAACGACATTTAAATAAGGAATTAGAAATTGCTGGCATTCTCATGACTATGTATGATTCCCGTTTAAATTTATCAAAACAAGTTGTAGAAGAGGTTGATGGATTTTTTAAGGATAAATTGTTTAAAACCTACATTCATCGTAATGTTAGATTAAGTGAAGCACCCTCTTTTGGTAAACCAGTACTTTTATATGATGCCAACTCAACCGGTGCGCAGAATTATATGAGTTTGACAGAGGAGATACTCCAACGTGTCAGTTAATAGATTAGGAAAAGGACTAGAAGCCCTTATTCGTCCGGTTACGGAACAAAAAAAGAAACCGTCTAAAAAACCAGCGATACCCGAATCGGGTGTAACAGAAATTCCGCTCAAGGAAATCCGATCTAACCCAAACCAACCTCGTCGAAATTTTGATGAGTCATCTTTGGAAGAATTAGCAGCATCCATCAAAGAAAAAGGTATTTTGACTCCTGTAACGGTTCGTATGGTTGAAGATGGGTATGAACTTGTAGCGGGTGAACGTCGCTGGAGAGCTTCAAACAAATGTAGGCGGAAAACAATTCCTGCTTATGTGATCGCAGTAAAAGATGATGCTGAAATGATGGAAATGGCATTGATTGAAAATATCCAACGAGAAGACTTAAACCCCTTAGAAGAATCTGAAGCGTTTGCCATATTAAATTCGAAATTCGAAATGTCACATGAAGCTATTGCAAAAGCAGTTGGCAAAAAGCGTGTAACGATTTCTAACTCATTAAGATTATTGAAATTGCCCCCCGAAATTCGAAAAAGTTTAAGATTAGGGCACATTTCGGCGGGCCATGCTCGAGCGATTCTTCAAGCAAAAACTGGACCGGCAATGAACCGGATTTGGAATGCAATTATAAATCGTGAATTGAGTGTTCGTGCAGCAGAAGCACTGGTAAAAGCATCGACTGAACTCCAAAAAAAGAAAAATAATAATATTTCCAAAACATCTCCACAAGTTCAAGAACTTGAAAATCGACTGATTGAAGTATTCGGAACAAAAGTAAAATTAAAACCATCGAAAAAAGGTGGCGCAATTGAGATTTCTTATTTTTCGGATGATGATTTAGAACGAATCTTGGACTTGATAAACTCAATTTCTTAACCTGCCCGTGAAACCGGAAAAATATACTATCATGTTCATACCGGATGATGAGTCTGGTTCCAAGTCATTCCATTTATCGAAACGGGTAATACAGCTTATTATGACTGGATTTGGACTCCTTCTATTTTCATGTTTAATTGTGCTTTTTTATTATGTACCCCAAATGTCTGATTATGATGAGATAAAAGGTCGCCATGATTTTTTTGCGTCGGAAAGACTTAAAGTATTGGAGCTAACACGAAATATTGAACGAGTGAAACAAATGGACGAATTGGTTCGAAAATCATTGGGAGCCTCGTTGGAGGTAGATGAACGACCCACTATTTCTGATTCTGTTACAGGAACAATCTCAACTCAAGGAAGCCATCTTTCGTTTATTGAAAATATTCCGTCCGTTGCGCCTATACAAGGATATATCAGTCAGCGGTCAGCAAAGTCCAGTTTATTTATCAAAAAGGCACATCATGGGATTGATATTGTTGCCAAAGAAGGCGAACCCATTTTGGCCGCATCTTCAGGTGTTGTCGTTTTTTCGGGTTGGACTTACGAATTTGGGAATTTAATTATCTTGTATCACGGAGATGATTATTTCACCCATTATGGTCATGCTAAGCAGAATTTTAAAAATCAATTAGATAGTGTAACTCGAGGTGAGGTTATCGCATTAGTTGGGAATACTGGAATTTCTTCTGGTCCCCATTTACATTTTGAAATTTGGAAGAAATTTGTAGCCATTGATCCATTAATCTATTTTCCAGAATATCGCGCAACCGATTTAACTTTAACTCATGAGTAAGATTAATTTTCAAAATGTTCACACCATGATTGGTGCCGATGCACGAATTGATGGCCCGATAAAACTCAAAGAAGGAATTATCATTTATGGACAAGTACACGGCGATGTTGTAACGGACGGTCCGATACGAGTTGCCCAAAGTGCCATGGTTCAAGGGAATATTACCGGTAGCCATATTCGGATTGGCGGGACGGTTATAGGAAATATCGCAGCCAATGGACAAGTTATCCTTGGGAAAAAATCCATATTGAAAGGTGATATTATTTATCGAAAATTATTAATCGAAGATGGTGCCCAATTTGAAGGGAAATGTGATATTGTTGGGCAAGCCGATGATAATTCATCGGCTTAATCATGTCCCAAGATGATAAAAGGCATTGGTTTGAATTAGGCGGATCCTTCGAATATTTCCAAAAGGTCTTACGAAGTTCAGGTCCTGCAGCATCTGCTTCCTATACCTTAATTGCATCTGTTCTAATTTTTACTCTATTAGGATGGTTTTATGATTCCAGCCATGGTACTTCACCAACTTGGACTTTAATCGGGCTCGGGCTCGGATTTTTAACGGGGTTTTATCATTTGGGGAAAACTATTTGGACAAAAAAACTATGAAACTGTTTAAATACGGATTAATCGCATCTGTAGGAATATTAGGATTAGCGGCTGGTTTTTATCCGGAGTACCAAATGGAAATATTTTTAGGATGGTTTTTGCCAACTGTTGCAGGTATTGCAACCATTTACTTTATTCTAGAAGCGGCTAAAAAAGGCGCCCAATTCGTCACAAAATCCCTTGCAGCGGGGTTTCTTTTTAAGATGATATATTATGGGGCAACAATTCTTTTAATAATTCGTATTTACTCTTTCGAACCGATACCTTTTATCATTAGTTTTGCGGGCTTTTTTCTGGGTCTTCACGCACTAGAAGCTATCATTATTAAAGATATTTCGACGTAAACAATTATAACCTTAATTAAATAGTAGTATGAGTTCAACAGAAGTCGGGCACGCTTCGCAAAGTGTCATGGAACGGGTGGGCCCTAATATTATCCATCATGTTTCCAATTCCGATATATTACATCCTTTGATTGATATTCCATTATTATTTGGAATTAATTTCTCCGTAACAAAGCACGTATTAATGTTATGGATTGTTGCTCTGTTAGTGGGTGTTGCTGTAGTCCTTCCCGTTCGAAAATTCTTATCAAGTGGTAAAAGTGTCCCTAATGGTTGGATGAATGGTATTGAGGCGATTGTGCAATTCATCCGCGATACTATTGTTATGCCAAATGTTGGAAAAAAGTGGGTCATGACATGGACACCATTTATTCTTACTTTTTTCTTCTTTATTTTATTTGCCAACGCAATTGGAATGATTCCTATTTTTGATGTTTTAGGTGTCTTTAATCGTTTTGTATTAGGTGTTCCATCTTCCGATTCCCATAATTTTATTAATACATTACTTCATGGCGGTGTAACTGCCACCGGGAATTTTAATGTGACAGCTGGATTGGCAACGGTTACATTTTTTGCAATTATTGTAGCAGGAACATTAGCACATGGTTTTTTAAATCATGTTAAAAATTTGGTGCCATCTGGACTCGCATGGCCTGTTTATATTCTTTTAATTCCCATAGAAATAATGGGTCTCTTTGTAAAGCCTTTTGCATTAACCATGCGTTTGGCTGCCAACATGACCGGTGGGCATATTGCGCTATTAGCACTATTGTCTCTCATGGCTATTTTTGGCGAAATGTTTCAAAGTTCTGCTGCAGGTATTGGCGTGGCATTTGTCGCGCTACCCATGGCAGCAGCAATATCAGGTTTAGAAATCATTGTTGTACTGGTACAAGCGTATGTGTTTACATTATTGACGTCTGTATTTGTAGGTATGGCAATTAACGTACATCATTAAAACAAAAAAAAGGTAATTAATATTATGGAAGCAACTACATTTCTCCCCTTAGGTATGGGCTTAATTGTTATCGGTGCTGCACTTGGAATTGGGCGTTTTACAGCTGCTGCTGCAGAAAGTATTGCACGTCAGCCTGAAGCTGCAGATAAAATAACTGGCGCAATAAATTTGCCACTTTTCCTCTTAGAGGGTGTTGCAATTCTTGCTGAAGTTTTCACTTTTTTAATGCTGATTCTTTAATCAGGAATTAATAAATAATTATGAATCAAATTTGGGGAATTCCCGGTGGCAGTGATTTACATGAGACCACAGAGACTCATGTAGGTGCAAGTACTCCGAACCCCTTAGTTCAATTAGATCCGGGTCTGTTCATATGGACAATCTTGACTTTTTTGATTCTGTTTTTTGTTTTGGCAAAGTTCGCTTGGAAACCACTGCTTTTAGCGTTGGAATCTAGAGAGAACACTATCAAGTCTTCCTTGGAAGATGCTGAAAAAGCCAAAACTGAATTGGAGCGACTTAATGTTGAATCCGAAGAAATTATGGCAAAGGCCAGATCGGAAGCTCAGACTATTCGTGTAGAAGCGAAATCTGGAGCTGAAAAGATTAAGGCTGATGTGATGGTTCAAGCTGGCGAAGATGCGAAAAAAATTCGTGATGACGCTGAAAAACAGATAAATGTTGAAAAAGATAAAGCCATTAGTGAAATTCGCCAAGAAGTGGTGAACTTGACCATGATGGTGGCAGAAAAAGTCATTAAAAAGAACCTGTCTAAAGAAGATAATCAATCTTTGATTGACGATTCTTTGAAGCAACTAAAGGGCTATGACGCGTAAACAAACTGTCAAACGACTTGCTACAGCATTGTATTCTGTTTCTGAACAGCATGCTGTTTTAGATTCAGTTCACCGTAGTTTAAAATTGGTGAATAAGTGGGTTAAAACTGAACCTGAATTTCGGGCTTTTGTTCAATCCAAACGAATTAAGAGCGAAGATAAAACATCCATATTGAATACGGTTATGGGTGAGAATGGACATGCTTTAGTAGGTGAATTGATTTCTCATATTAAAGGGAATCAAGCACCAGCTATTTTAAAGGATGTTACAGACTTGTTTACACGAAAATATAAAGCGGGTAAAAATATTGTTTCTGTCAAAGGATTTGTTGCCAACGTTATTAGTGAAGATGAAAAATCTTCATTGAAATCATCTCTAGATCAAATATTAGGTAAAGAGACTGATTTATCCATAGAAGTGGATGCATCATTGATTGGCGGAATCAGACTTCGAATTGAAAACACATTCCTGGACGCGACTGTCCAGAACCAATTGTTATCTCTCAGAAATGAGTTGATACAGTTATAAGCTATTAGGAAATCATGGAAATACATACTGAGCAATTAACACAGTTACTTCGGGAACAGATCGAAAAATTCGATGGTTCGGTTGATGTAGCAGAGGTTGGAGAAGTTATTGAAGTGGGTGATGGTGTTGCCCGAGTGTCTGGTCTTGAAAATGTAATGAGTTCTGAATTAGTTGAGTTACCGAATGGCGTATTCGGGATGGCATTAAATCTTGAAGAAGATAATGTAGGTCTCGTTCTATTTGGCGAAACTCGACTGGTTAAAGAAGGTGACTTAGCCAAGCGAACAGGCCGAGTTGTGGAAGTTCCTGTTGGATCTGCCATGCTTGGACGAGTCGTGAATCCATTGGGACAACCAATCGATGGTAAAGGTCCAATTGACACACCCCATACTCTCCCTATTGAACGGAAAGCTTTGGGTGTTATGGCTCGCCAACCTGTAACGGAACCTTTGCAAACGGGTGTCAAAGCTGTGGACAGCATGATCCCAATTGGTCGTGGTCAACGTGAGCTAATCATTGGTGATCGCCAGACAGGGAAAACGGCTGTAGCCATTGATACAATTATAAATCAAGCTTATACGCATAAAACGGACAAACCTGTTTACTGTATTTATGTTGCTATTGGACAAAAAGCATCTACAGTTGCTGCACTTGTGCAAGAATTAGAAGCCAAAGGTGCTATGGAATACACAACTGTTGTTGCGGCCAATGCATCAGATCCTGCACCAACACAATATATTGCACCGTATTCTGGTGCTGCCATGGGTGAACATTTTCGTGATAATGGAAAACACGCTTTAATCGTTTATGATGATTTATCAAAACAAGCTGTTGCCTATCGTCAAATGTCATTGGTTCTTCGTCGTCCACCAGGACGTGAAGCATTCCCTGGTGATGTTTTTTATCTCCATAGTCGTTTACTGGAACGTGCATCCAAATTATCTGATGATTTGGGCGGGGGATCTTTAACAGCTTTGCCGATTATTGAAACACAGGAAGGAGACGTGTCTGCATATATTCCTACCAATGTAATTTCAATTACAGATGGACAAATATACCTTGAAACAAATTTATTTAATTCTGGAATTCGTCCCGCGATTGATGTGGGTTTATCCGTATCACGTGTGGGTGGAAATGCCCAGATTAAAGCCATGAAATCTGTTGCTGGAACCTTACGGTTAGACTTGGCTCAATATCGCGAATTGGAAGCATTTGCAAAATTCGGATCAGATTTAGATAAAGCAACTTTGGCTCAATTGACTCGTGGTGAACGCATGGTAGAAATTTTAAAGCAAAATCAGTATGTTCCCATGGATGTTGAAAAACAGGTGACCATCATTTTTGCCGCTTCTAAAGGACATCTTGATGATATCGCTGTTGAGAAAATTACTGAATTTGAAAGTGGCTTATTTGAATACATGGAAGCTAATTCTGCCGATGCACTTGCATCTATTGTGACTGAAGGTAAAATCACTGATGAGAATGCTACGGTCTTAGAAAAAGCTATTGTGGACTACAAAACAGGATTTAATGTTGCTTAGAATATGGCCAATCTGAAAGACATTCGAGATCGAATAAAATCGATCACTAGCATTCAGAAAGTAACCAAAGCCATGAAAATGGTTGCGGCTGCTAAAATGCGTCGTGCTCAGGAAAGGATGGAACATTCTAGGCCTTACAGCCAATCACTCACTGAAGTGATTCAGCATTTATTGCCCGATGTAGATCGAGGGATGCTCCCTCTTTTGAATGTTCGCGAGATTAAACGAAAAGCCTATGTAGTTGTATCTGCAGATCGGGGTCTTGCTGGTGCTTTTAATTCTAATTTATTAAAAAAAGCTCAAAAAGAGATTGATAAATTTGGTAAAGAAAATGTAGATATATTCTGTATTGGAAAAAAAGCACGTGATCATTTTAAACGCCGTGGCTATACGATTATTACGAGCCATGTCGATTTCTGGGCTGAAATGGAATATGATAGTGCAATGACTATTGGTCGCAGTATTATTGAACATTTTACCACTGGAAAAGTGGATGAGATTCATGTTGTTTACAATTACTTTATCAATGTGGGGCAACAAGAAGTAAAATCTGAAGTTTTACTTCCTCTTGAGTATGAAGAATCTGATATTATTGTTCATGATCGATTGTATGAGCCTTCTAAAGAAGTATTGGTCTCTTCCTTAATTCCACGACATTTGAATGTTCAAATGTGGAAATATTTATTAGAATCGTATGCCAGTGAACAAGCGGCACGTATGTTGGCTATGGAAAATGCCACTAACAATGCTCAGGATATGATTAAAGATTTAAAATTAGAATTCAATAAAGCGCGACAAGCAGCAATTACTACAGAAATGTTGGAAATTGTTGGTGGTGCAGAAGCTTTAGGTTAACCTTAAAAGGACATCATTTTATGTCAATGAATGGAAAAATTTCGCAGGTAATGGGAGCGGTGGTTGACGTCGCATTTGAAGGCGGTCATCTCCCAGATATTTATAACGCTTTAACGGTTGATCGTGGCGATGAAGGAACTTTGGTTCTTGAAGTGGCGCTCCATTTAGGAGACGGCGTTGTTCGTACCGTTGCCATGGATTCCACAGATGGACTTGTTCGAGGCCATGAAACAGTTGACACGGGTGAACCCATTATGGTGCCTGTAGGACAAAAAACTTTGGGACGTTTATTTGATGTTCTTGGAAACACTATTGATCAAAAAGGTGAGTGTGTTACCGAAAAGAAATTCCCAATTCATCGTCCTGCCCCTAAACATGAAGATTTAGCAACATCTGCTGAAGTCTTGGTAACTGGGATTAAAGTTGTGGATTTAATGGAACCTTATACGCGTGGTGGTAAAACCGGCTTATTTGGTGGTGCC
>JABHAX010000182.1 GCA_018674095.1 Fidelibacterota bacterium | reverse complement strand
GAAATTTTGCTCATTTTATTAGAATGAATAGGAGCAAAATCACTCACGGCTGCCAAATGGATTACTGCATCAAAACTATTTTCTGATAAAAGTTTATCCAATTCAATTTGAAGATTTTTGCTAGAAGAAAACTCAACGGATTTATTTTGCCCATTGGGTTTTACAGATTCTTTCGAAGCTAAATAGGTCACCTCCCAATTGTGCTGAATAAAACGTTCAGCAACGGCGGCTGCGGTTTTCCCCGAACTCATATTGCTAATGAAGCGAGCTGCATCGATAGGCTCTTTTGTCCCGCCAGCGGTAAGTAATACTGAAGGACGAATAGTCTTTTCTAAAAACGGTTGAATGGCGGCTAAAATATCGGCCGGTTCCATCATACGTCCCAGTCCAACATCACCACAGGCAAGGGTGCCATCATTTGGAGATAAAACACAAACACCCCATTTCTTGAGTCGCTCCAATCCTTCCCGTGTGGCAGGATGAGAGAGCATTTTGGTATTCATGGCTGGTGCGACAAAATAAGGTTTTGCCCAGTCGTGGGCTAAAAATAATGCGGATACCAAATCTTCGCCCAAACCATATCCCAGACGGTTAATGCTTGTGGCCGTGGCTGGCGCCAAGATGGTTAAATCTGCCCATTTCACTAAATCGATATGTGCCATCATTCTCCCTTCTTTAAAAGAGTCGGACATGACCGGTTTTCCAGTGAGTCCTTCCAAGGTAGCGGGCCCGATAAAATTTAGGGCAGAATTTGTGACAACCGCTTGAACTTCGTGTCCCGCTTGCACCAATTTAGAAATCACATCAGCACTTTTGTAAGCGGCAATGGAGCCACTTATTTTAAATAAAATTTTAGAGTTTGACATTATCAATAAGCCTTACATTTCCTAATGTTACAGCGCCGAATCGGCGTCCAAAATAATCTTCGATATAATCCACACCAAATCCATATTCATTTAATTCTTTTTTAATGGAATCTGTCGGATTATGAGAGTTCAGAGTTTTATAAAAATTCGGAGCAATTGCCCTTTCTTCTTTTGTTAATAAAATATTTCTGGAAGAAAGGGCAAGTCCATCCTTTTCACGAATTGTGGGACAAGCAATAATTTCAATATCCATAAAAAAAGATGCAACCATATCTCGAATCAGCATGAGTTGCTGGTAATCTTTTTCACCAAAATAAGCCCGAGTAGGATTTACTATATTTAATAGTTTCATCACAACCGTAAGTACACCGTCAAAATGGCCGGGACGATAGGCGCCTTCCATGATTTTACTTTTTTCATTTTCAATGATTCGATACCGATAATGGTTTGGATAAATCTCATCTTTTGTTGGAAAAAATACTGCATCAACCCCTATTGCTCTAATCAAATTTGAATCGGACTCAAAATTTCGTGGATAATTTTCCAAATCATTCTGATTGTTGAATTGTGTTGGATTGACAAAAATACTCATAACAGTCAAATCATTTTCATCCACCGATTTTTTCATAAGTGATAAATGTCCTTTATGGAGCGCGCCCATAGTGGGGACAAATCCTATAGGTTTTTCAGCTGGAATCGATTTCCTGAAAATGAGCCAATCTGCTGTGGAATTAAATATTTGCATCTTAGCTCTTATCAACAATCATTAACAAAAAATTGATAAACCCCTTTATTTTTCCCCTGTCATATGGGAAACACAATGGAGTGTAATAATGGTTATCAATTATTTTAGTTTTAATTGCATTCATTAAAAACTTTCCTGCTCATTAGGGAAATTTCCACTTTTCACATCACTGGTAAATTCATTTAATGCATCTTTAATGACAGAAAAACCATCTGCGTATTTTCTTAAAAATGTGGGATTGAATTCCGGATTCATTCCAAGCAAATCTTGAAAGACTAACACTTGCCCGGATGTATCAGGTCCAGCACCAATTCCAATGGTTGGGATATCTAAACCTTCTGTTACTTTTTTTGCGAGATCGGCAGGAACCATTTCTAGTACCAATGCAAAAATACCCGCTTTT
>JABHAX010000181.1 GCA_018674095.1 Fidelibacterota bacterium | reverse complement strand
GCAACAACAGCAAATTCAGCCAAAGATGCGCCACGGGTTTTTTTCACGTTATTAAAAACGTTCATTAAAGTGTTATTCATTTTACTCTTCCTTTTTGTTTTTGAGTTTTCATGTACCAATACTAAAGCAAAAGCCGTGCCAGAACTTGTCATAATTGAAATAAAATATAAATATTGCAAATAAATATCTTTCTAAGCTGAAATAGAATTCTATAAAATGGTTGAGGGAAAACTAATATCTTTTAGTGTAACAGAATGATATGATTAAAATAAAGCAAAGTGTACTATAATGTTACGTTTAGGTATTTGCGAGAGCCTCATACATATCCCAAATCGGCAAAAAGATAGATAAGGAAAGGGTGAGAATCATAATACCCATAAATACCGTAATAACAGGTTCTATTGTTGCTGTTAGTTTTTTAACCAGATCTTCAGTTTCAATGTCGGTCATAACCGCGATTTCTTTTAACATATCATCCAAGGCACCCGACTCTTCACCCACATTAATCATTTTTAATACATGAGGTGGAAAAATATCATGGGTATGATCCGTTAAAGATCGTGCAACTTTCCTTCCCATTTCTACATCTCCCTTAACTTTGGAGAGCCTCGATTGAATAAAAGTATTTCCAACTGTTTTACCCGCAATGTCTAAGGATTCAAGAATGGGAACTCCGGATCTATCCAATGTTTCAAAGACATGGCAAAAGCGTGAAAGACTCATTTTTTGATTAATAGGACCAAATATGGGTGCAAAAAATGCAAATTTGTCAAATTGAAATAACCCATGTTTTGTTTTAATGTATCGAAAAAGTGCGAATACCACTAGGCCAATAACAATTATAAGATGATAAAAATAGGATTGTAAAAATTGATCCATGCCTAATAAAATTCTTGTGGGAAGGGGCAATGCAATTTTTGTTGAAGCGAAAAGGGCAGAGAATCGTGGTAGAATAAATGTGACGGCATAAACACCAACAGCCATGGTAATGCCCACCACAATCGCAGGATAACGAACAGCAGACTTTATGCCCATCCTTAATTGTAAATCGTTATTGATAAATTCTGCCAATTGTAATAAGACTGTATCTAAAACACCCGTATTCTCACCTGCCTTTACAATATTGACAAACATTGTATTAAATAACTTAGGGTGTTTTGCCATTGCATTGGAAAGGGATTGCCCTCCAGAGACATCTTCAATGACTTGATGAAGCGCTTTGTTAAGTTTTGGGTTAGTATTTTCACCGTGCATAGAGTTTAGCGCATCAACCAAGGGGACCCCAGCTTTCAACATAACAGAAAGTTGTCGCGTAAATGTATAAATTGCCAGTGCTGGGACCCTGTCAAAAAATGTTATTTCTTTATCCCAAAGGGATTCTTTTATTGGATTAACTGAAATTGCATCTAAATCAAGGCGGTCCAATTGCTGTAAGACTGAATCTTCATTAATTGCTTTTAATTCTCCACGTACTATTTCACCGGAGGTATTTTGAGCAATATAATTATACTGTTGAGATGATTTAGTTTTTGTTCCCAAGGCCATGTTGTTTCAATTTTCGATACAAAGTCATTCGGCTAATACCGAGTTGTTTTGATATTAAAGTTAAATTCCATTTTGTTCTTTCTAGCCCTAAAACAATTGCTTCATACTCTAATTGTTTTAAAGTTTTTACTTCATTTGTTACACT
Source organism: Fidelibacterota bacterium (assembly GCA_018674095.1). GTDB lineage: Bacteria > Fidelibacterota > Marinisomatia > Marinisomatales > UBA1611. The sequence continues at coordinate 6,310 of JABHAX010000181.1, read as the reverse complement.
TGGATTTTCAATAATCATATTTGATGATTCATTTGACGCTGTTTCTAGAGTTGCCTCTTTATTCACAGTTAGTGCTATATCTTCAGGTAATAAACTTTTTTGAGCTTGTGCATGTGCAAATTCAGCCACCAGGACAGATTCTATATCATCTCTCTTTAAGTGTTTATTATCTGAGATGAGAATACATCTTTCAAGGGTGTTTTCCAATTCGCGTACATTTCCTGGCCAATTATATTCTTTCAATAATTCCATGGCTTCTGGTCCAATATAATTCACAGGCATATTATGTTTTTTACGAAGTTTTTTCAAAATCATCATTGATAATAATGGTATATCGCCAATTCTTGTCCTCAGAGGGGGTAGTGAAATGGGGAAGACATTTAATCGATGAAATAAATCTTGACGAAATTTCCCATCTCGAATCATTGCATCTAAATCTTGATTGGTAGCAGAAATGATGCGAACATCAACAATCTTGGTTTCTGCGCCGCCCACTCTCTCGATTTCACCACTCTCTAAAACACGAAGGATTTTTGCTTGAAGAGAGGGACTCATATCTCCGATTTCATCTAAAAATATCGTGCCTCCATCAGCAACCAAGAATTTCCCGTCTTTCCGCTCTATGGCACCGGTGAATGCACCTTTTTCATGCCCAAATAATTCACTCTCTAATAATTCGGAGGGTATTGCTGGGCAATTAACCGATATAAATGGTTTTAAAGATCGAGTCCCATTGGTATGGAGTAACTTTGCAACCAAGTTTTTTCCTGTCCCGCTTTCACCTCGTAAAAGGGTGGTTACATCTTTTTCTTGAATTTGGAGCAATAATTTGAAATTTTCCTGCATGGCTTTGGAAATACCAATAATATTATAGCAGCCTTGAAACGTTAGCTTCTTTCCCAATTTTGTCGGTAATTCATCTAGGAATTGATGATAATCATAGGCCGTATCAATAAGAGAAGATAATTGTTCGGGTGTACCTATTTTAGGTTCGAACCAACCAAAAAGATCATTGCCAAAGTCAGTTAATATTTCATTTCGACGTTCGTCTTTTCGTATCAGTGCAATAATGGGGAATCGACCCGACAGTGAATTAATTTCATAAATAAGTTTGGCGGGAGATAATAGAGGAAGTTCATCTTCTATAACGACAACATCATAATTGTGAAGAGAGAGAGCACTTAGGGCTATCAAGCCATTCTGGACGGTATCGACACTGTGTCCAAAGGGCGTTAATTCTGGAAACGATTTTTTTGTACCGCCTACGTGTAATATTTTTGCCATTTTATTCTACGCGAGTTGAGCCTAAAGTTTCAATAACTTCTGATAAGGTTGTCTCACCACGCTTAGCCTTGGATAATCCATCTTCAAGGAGAGTTATCATACCTTTTTCCATGGCTTTCTCTCGTATAATATAGGCTGGCGCTAGTTCCATAATGAGCTGAGCAATATTATTATCCATTCTCAATACCTCATATAGTCCCACTCGACCATTGTACCCAGTGTTTCGACACGATAAACAGCCTTTACCTTTATATAATGTCAATGATTCTGACGCGTTCATCCCAATTTGATTGAGTTCAATGGCGTCAGCATTGTAGGGCTCTTTACAGGATTTACAAATACGACGGACGAGTCGTTGAGCAATAATTCCTTTAACAGTCGAAGTAACTAAGAAAGGTTCAATTCCCCAATTAAGTAATCTTGTAAATCCCGAGGCTGCGTCATTTGTATGTATTGTACTAAATACAAGGTGACCCGTTAGAGCAGCTCGAATAGCCAATTCAACTGTCTCTTCATCTCGGACTTCCCCAACCATAATAATATCTGGATCTTGTCTCAGAATGGCACGCAAAGCAGTAGCAAAGGTTACTCCCGATTTTACATTTACTTGTGCTTGATTAATATTCTCTAGGTCATATTCTACAGGATCTTCGATAGTAACAATATTTACATTCGGTGTTTCCAATTTATTTAATGTGGAATATAATGTTGTTGTTTTTCCACTACCTGTTGGACCCGAAACGAGAATAATGCCCTCACCGCCAATTTGCATTTCATTATATTGTGCCAAGGCTTTTTCTTCAAACCCTAAATTTGCCAATGAATGAATAGCATCTGAAATATTTAATAATCGAAGAACTGATTTTTCACCGTATAAAGTTGGATAAGTAGAAATCCGTAAATCAAGCCGACTGTTAGGAGTTAAAAAAAGTATGCGTCCATCTTGAGGGCGTCGAGCTTCAGCAATATCCATACTGGCCATAATTTTTAACCGAGAAATCAGTGCATTTGAAATGGATAACGGTAAACTTTGAAATTCTTGTAATTGACCATCAATACGAAACCGGACTCTAATATCATTTTCCCGGGGCTCAATATGAATATCACTGGCCTTATATTTTTGACTCTGTCCAATAATGCGATCTACTAAGTCAACGACTCTTGCTTCGTCAAACAATTCATCCATATTGGTTTGGTCATCATCAGAGCTTGTCGTTACAAACTTTGACATACCATAATGGAGATCAATGGCATTTCCTAAATCAGAAGTTGTTACAATAACAGGTTCAATTTTTAACCCAGATGCTTCTCTGACCATATTGATCGCCGTGGCATCCAGTGGGTCTGGAATAGCAACATTGAGTGTCCCCTTTATTTCAAATAAGGGTAGAACACTAAATTTTCTTACAATTTTTTCTGGAACCAGTGTTAATACATCCGGATCCAAAGAATAATACCCAAGATTAATAAAGGGAATTTTCAGTTGATGGCTAAGACTTTGATTTCGATCATCTTCTGTTAATACACCCATGTTAATTAGGATATTACCTAAATAATCATTAGAGTTTTTTTGCTCTAGAAGGGCATCCTTGAGTTCAAGTTCCTCAATTTTTCCCGATTGGACTAATAATTGTCCCAGTTCTTGTTTTCCGATTTTCGCCATATTAAAACATTGTTGTAAAGTACCAGTTTAAAATAGAGTTGCCACCCCCGGGGGTTCGTGTCAGAAAAATAACGAGGGTTGCAGCCGCCATAAATGGGCCAAAGGGAATCTCACCTTTCGATTTCATTTTAAAAAGAGAGATACCTATAATTGTAAATAAACCTGAAATTAGAAAAGATAAAAAAAGACCCAAAATAGATAACTTTAATCCTAATAATCCACCAAGGACGAGACCAAGTTTTACGTCTCCAAATCCCATACTTTCTTTTTTTAATATTAATTCTGCAACTTTACCAATAAAATAGAGGAATCCACCAAACGTTATTGCTCCATAGAATCCGTCCAATTTTGAAATGGGTAAGCCATTGAAAAAATGTATAAATAATAAACTGGTTACTCCCAGTAAGATAAATTCATTTGGAATAATATAATGATCAAAATCAATATATGTGATTGCTATAAGCATGTAAACATAAAATATTTTTATGAAAAACTCAGTTGATATTCCATAGGTAACAACCATAAAAACAGTTAATAAACCCGTAATGAATTCAACAATAATATAACGAGAAGATATTTCTTTTTTACAATGACGACATTTTCCACCTAGTATAAGCCAACTTATAAGAGGGATATTATCATAAGGTGCAATTTGTTTATTACACGATGAACAATGGGAAGGTGGTGATACAATAGATTCATTTCGCGGAACGCGCCAAATGACAACATTGAGGAAACTTCCAAAAATTGCACCGAAAAGAAAAAATACACTATGAAATAATTGAAATGTCTGCATCAGGGAGTCCCTAGCTCTTCTAAGCACGAAATGAGGTCACCAAATCGAAATGGTTTATAGAAAAGTTTATCTATACCTACCTGTGAATAATTAGAATTCTGTTCATTCTCAGGTGTAGAACTGATGAGTATGATTGGAATATCTTTATATCTCTCATCAAATTTCAACATTCTTGATAGACGAAATCCGTTCATACTGGGGAGAAGATCATCAAGAATAATAAAATCAGGCGATTCTGTACATGCACGAATATATCCATCATAACCATCGTCCGCTGTTATGACAATCATTTCCCGTTTTTTTAATCGGGAAGATAAAATATTTAAAATCACTTCATCGTATTCTACGATGAGAACTGATTTATTTTTTAACACACGTATCCTTCTCATTTTGGGGAAATTATTCCCCCATGTTTTTTAATTAGCCGCAATATAACATTGAATGATAGGAATAGTCTATGATTGGTGAACGATTCCCCTACTTCGAATTATATAAACTTAAGAAAAAAAAGGTGAAAGCGTAACATTTTTTTACAATAGATAATAATTAACCGTTTCAATGTGTTACACTTTATCAAAAATCAGATTTTATAATTTGGTTTGGATAACGTTAAAATGATTATGTTAAATTTATACGCATTAATTGCAGCACGTATCTTTAATTGAACGTGACTATTTAAACGACATAAAAAGGACGGACTTGATCCATGGGACAGGTACCAACACTCCATAAATCTTATCTAATAATTGGTGGCGGTCGGCTCGCCACACATTTGGCACATTATTTTTCTCTCCTAGATATTCCATATTATCAATGGACACGCCAAACTGAACATCCACTCTCTACATTATTAATTCCAATTCAAAAAGTTCTTTTAGCTGTATCGGATGATGCCATTGAACCTTTGGCGAAATCTATTCCAAATAAAACTCTGATTCATTTTTCCGGTGTTCTTTCTACTAAGCTTGCTGAAGGTGCTCACCCACTTTTTACATTTGGTCCGGATTTATATGATCTGGAGACTTACCGGACAATTCCATTCATAACTGAAAAAGGGAATTCACCTTTTTTCGATCATTTCCCCGAATTACCCAATCTATCTTATGAAATTGATTCAGTACAAAAACCACTTTATCATGCCTGGACGTCCATGGCGGGAAATTTTTCATCATTCCTCATTATGGAATATGTGAAAAAAATAAAAGGAATGAATTTACCCGCCTCTTTGGCAAAACCGTATTTAACTCAAGTTTTAAAAAATTCACTTCAAAGCCATTCTGCTTTAACTGGCCCTATCGCTCGGGGAGACAACCAAACAATTCAAAAACATTTGGATGTGCTTGGAGAAAATTTTAAACCACTTTATCAATCTTTTGTTCAACTCATCCGGGAAAAAGCATCATGAAAACGATACAAGGCTTATTGAAACTAAAAAACCAGGATGAAAAAATATCAATGGTAACGTGTTATGATTTTACCTCAGCTAAAATTGTCAATGAATCGGATATCGATTTAGTACTGGTGGGAGATAGCGCTGCCATGGTGATACATGGATATGAAAACACAATTCCAGCTTCAATAAACATGATGGCAACACATGTCTCTGCAGTCCACCGTGGTTTACCCAATAAATTTCTTGTGGCGGATATGCCGTTTCTTGCACACCGAAAAGATCGGGATACTGTAATGATTTCTGTGGAAACTATCATGAAAGCAGGCGCAAATTCTGTAAAAATTGAAGGTGGAAAAGGACATATAGATATTATCCGTCATATTGTCGAATCGGGCGTGCCTGTCATGGGGCACCTTGGATTAACACCCCAGTCAGTGAATATGGTTGGCGGCTGGAAAGTCCAGGGCAGGACAGATGACGTTGCTACTCAACTTATTCAAGATGCTCAAGATTTGGAAAAAGCGGGTATTTTTGCATTGGTACTAGAAATGGTTCCTGCCGATCTCGCAAAAAAAGTAACAGAAGGTTTAGATATCCCAACCATTGGAATTGGTGCTGGACCTGATACATCCGGGCAAGTGTTAGTCCTTCAAGATTTGCTTGGAATGAATCCGGAATTCAATCCCACATTTTTAAGAAAATACGCGGATGGTTTTTCTGTCATTAAAGATGCATTAAATGAATTTACCAGTGATGTGAAAAGTGGAAATTTCCCTAATGAGGAGGAAAGTTTTTAATGAATGCAATTAAAACTAAAATAATTGATAACCATTATTACACTCCATTGTGTTTCCCCTATGACAGGGGAAAAATAAAGTGGTTTATCAATTATTTGTTAATGATTGTTGATGAGAACTAAGATGCAAATATTTAAATCCACCGCAGATTGGCTCATTTTCAGGAAATCGATTCCAGCTGAAAAACCTATAGGATTTGTCCCCACTATGGGCGCGCTCCATAAAGGACATTTATCACTTATGAAAAAATCGGTGGATGAAAATGATTTGACTGTTGTGAGTATTTTTGTCAATCCAACACAATTCAACAATCAGAATGATTTGGAAAATTATCCACGAAATTTTGAGTCCGATTCAAATTTGATTAGAGCAATAGG
>JABHAX010000180.1 GCA_018674095.1 Fidelibacterota bacterium | reverse complement strand
ATTTCAAGAAATTGCGGGAGTAGATCAACTTATTGATCGTAAAGAGTTCCAAGAAAGTCTTGAGATTCAGAATGTTGAAATTTCTAATCGCTTGTTTAATATTTTTGACAAAGATAAAAGTGGCTCAATTGATATAACGGAATTTATGGAGACCATTGAAGACATAATTAGTGGCTCGGATAAGGATAAAATTAAATTCGCATTTAACCTTCATGATTTGGATGACAGTGGGTTTATTGATAAAACAGAATTAAAGATATTTATTGAACAAAGTTTTTTAAAAAACAGTCTTGATTATGATGAATTCCAATTGGATTTGTTGGTGGAAGAATTTTTTAAACGTACTGACAAAGATAAAAGTGGAACAATTGATTTCGGTGAATTTTTAGATGTTGCTCATTCCTATCCCGATTTTATTGAGGGTTTTGCTGTGAATCCTGTGAGTTGGTTAATCTCGGATCGATATGAAAATCAAAATGATGATAAGCAGGTAGAGAAGAACACTCGATACCAAAGTAGCATCCAAGTGCAAGATATAGGTATTCTTCAATGGTTACTAATACCACGTCTTATTTTCCTTTATAATGTGCTTATGAATCGAAAAAAGAATCGAAGTTTTGTTGACCTTAAAGCCATTCATCTTTTGCCTTCAAAAATTCTGGAACTCACTATTTCTGCCCCAGATGGTTTTTTTTTCACACCTGGAGATTATGTTTATATCAATTACCCACAGATTTCGAAAATGGAATGGTATCCATTTAATATTATTAATCATACAGCTGATGGGGCTCTAGTTCTTCATGTAAAATCTAATAACCGTTGGACCCGTAAACTTTATCAAGAAACCGTGGATGGACTCTTGAAAAATGAAGAATTGGATTGGGAGATAAGAATTGATGGCCCTTATGGTTCATCCAGTAATAAAATATTAGAAACTGAGCATGCCATTTTGGTCGGAGCAGGTCACGGAATTTCTCGGATGGCACCTATATTACAGGATATTGCATTGAGATCGAATGAGAATCCTGATAAATTTAAATTAAAACGGATAGATTTATTTTGGCTTAATAGTGATGATAATTATTTTGAATGGTTTACAAAATTATTGGATGAAATCCAATTCTATCAAGCCGATAAATTCTTTCATTATCATATATATTTTATCGATAAGAAACCTGAAGAAATGAAAGAAAAAATGATCTATATCTCTACAAATATTTTGAATAAAGAAACAGACGTAACACTTGTAGATAATTTATGGAGTAAGTCCAGTTTTGGGGTTCCAGATTGGGCTACAGAATTAAAAAAGATTCAACTTCAAACTTCTAATCAAAAAACGGGTCTGTTTTATAGTGGACCAGGCAGTTATAAAAGTGATATAGAAAGAGAATGTAAAAAGTTGAAAATTGGATTTAAAGAAGGAGAATTTTAATTAATGGGACTTTTAAAAAATAAAATTGCAATTGTTACTGGCGGTGGACGTGGAATAGGAAAAGCAACAGCTAAACAATTTGTTAAAGAAGGTGCTACGGTGATTATAGCAGAATTTGATGAAGATTCTGGAAAAGCCACTGCGGAAGAATTTGGGGCTCATCTTGTAAAAACGGATATCAGTAATGAAGAAAGCGTAAAGGCATTATTTGAATTTGTGAAATCTGAATTTGGTCGATTGGATATTTTAGTCAACAATGCAGGTGTTTTGATGGACAGCACCTTAAAAAAACTTGAACCTGATCAATTTGATGCTGTGATTAATGTTAATCTTCGCGGTGTATTTTTATGCGGAAAAGCCGCTGCAGATATCATGAGAGAACAGGGCAGTGGAGTGATTTTGAATGCATCATCAGTCGTTGCTCATAATGGGAACTTTGGTCAAACTAATTATGTTGCCAGTAAAACAGGCGTCATCGGGATGACAAAAGTTTGGGCACGGGAATTAGGGAAAGATGGCATCCGAGTAAACGCAATTGCACCAGGATTTATTCAAACAGATATGACCGCAGGAATGCCTGAAAATATTGTCCAAATGATGGGAGAAAAGGTGCCCTTAAAAAGATGGGGACAACCGGAAGATGTGGCTAATGCTTACACTTTTCTTGCCAGTGATGAAGCCAGTTACATCAGTGGAGCTGTTATAAATGTAGATGGTGGAGTTGTTGTATAATTAATTTTGCCGCCATCAGCACGAAGTCTCGCAAAGAAAGATTAAAAAATAATTATTATTTTAAAATTAGTTCATCTCAAATTTAAAAATACTTACCGTCTTTTGGCGTACTTAGTGGCACATAATTCAGAATAAGGAATGAAATGAAAATTCTAATTGTAACTGCAACTCGGGGAAACAATCTTTCTCTGGGAGAAAAAATAGGCACATTGCTCGACTCAGAGCATGAAATAATTTGTTTAGAAGACTATCCATTACCACTATTTGTGCCTGGTGGAGAAAAGGCAGATAATTCTTTCATATCCGAATTGATTGAAAAGTTTGAAAATTCAGATGGATTTATTTTTTGTGCACCAGAGTACAATGCAGGAATTCCACCCATTTTAACCAATGCAATAACATGGATAACTGTTTCCACGAAGAATTGGCGAGATGCTTTTAATGATAAAAAGGCTTTAATCGCAACTCATAGTGGTGGTTCAGCTTATTCATTTTTATATTCATTTCAATCTCAGTTGGAATATATGGGATGTACAGTTCATCAAAGAAAAATTTCTCTTCACCGAAATGCAGAATTCAATCCGGAATCGGTTGAAAGAATATTGACCAGTTTTAAGAAATTATTTTAATAACAAGTCGTTCTATTTTAAAAAAAAGGTCAGCAAAAAGCCGACCTTTTTATATTCCATCCATCAATCAGTTTTAGTTAATTTTAATTTCACGCTCTTTGGGTAATTCTATTTCATGCTTTGGGAGAGTGATTGACAATATTCCATTTTTAAACGATGCAGAAATATCTTCTTCCTTAACCGTTTCAGGCAAATTGAATGTTCGTGAAAAAGATCCATATAGACGTTCACGATAATGAAAGTTATCACTTTCTTTTTCATCTTCTATTTTCCGTTCGCCGGAAATCGAAAGAACATTATT
>JABHAX010000179.1 GCA_018674095.1 Fidelibacterota bacterium | reverse complement strand
TTCGAGAATTCGGACCAAAATAATCCAAATGTTGTTGAATCCACAGGCTCGAACCAAGAAACTAATAAACCACCCGACTCAGTATTCGTTAAATGAGGGTAGCGGCTACCTTCTCCAAAAGGTTGTTCACCTAATTCTGGATATGAACACCCAAATATTAACAAGAAAACCAAAAGTGATAAGTACAATTTCATTTCGATCTTTTTTGATTAGTGATGGAAATAATAGAAATGGGGCTGTTTCCCGCTCACATTTTATCTACATCCCGCCTACTTTACAACATGCCGGTAACGCTTCATAAGCAACAGGATCCGCTATAGTTTCATTGGCTTGATATCCTAACGCAGACACCGCTTTTTCGATAGATGCTAAATCTATAATCGATGCGTTATAAGTTACATGACCCGATTTAGCCGACATATCAACATCAAAATTTGTTATTCCGTTTACCTTTGCCATTCCTTTCTCAATTGTTGATTCACACATTCCACATTGCATTGTTGTTAATGCAATATTGACTTGTTTTGCTTCGCCCTTACTACATGCTGTAAGCCCCAGTAGTAATCCCGTTAAAAGTATGATAATTGTGTTTTTCATGTTTTATTCCTTTTGTTTATTTAACTTAAATATTATGAGAGATATCAACTCTCACAAATTATTATTTTATGAGTATAATTTTTTGATTTGAAAAGAATTCACCCGTTTCAAAGCTTATAAAATACACACCACTTGGATTGTTTCCTCCATTCCATTTTATCTCATGCTCACCAGCAATCAGTTTTTCATTCAACAATGTTTCTACCAATCGCCCGGAAATATCATAAATACGGAGAGATGCATTCTGTTGACTTGTTACCAATTTAAACCTGATTGTTGTCGTGGGATTAAATGGATTTGGGTATGCTGGAAAAAGAACGAAATCATTTGGCAGAGTTATACTATTGTCAATTCCAACCGATTCTCCCTCGACAATAAATTGACCCATTAATCCTTCATCTTCGTGTTGGAGCATATGGCAATGATACATATAAGGGACTTCGTCATCTGCATGGTCTTCAAATTTTGCTATAAAACGAACAGTTTCCATATTTTTAACCAATACGACGTCTTTTCTTCCCCTTTCATTTTCAGGTGGAATAACGCCATTCCGATCTAAAATATAAAATTGGACATCGTGAATATGAAATGGATGTGCCACCATAGACATGTTAAATATTTCCCAAATTTCCGTATCACCCAATTGAACTGTTTGATTGATAACATTCATATCAAATGATTGACCATCAAATACAAAAGGACCGGTAATTGAATTTTGCATCATATTGGGTGCCGTAATTTGCAAATTCCTTGTTAAGGTTGCTTCTGATTCATCAATCGGTGTTACATCCACCAATAAACTTGGAATTGTTAAAATTGGATTATCCGTCTGAGCACCTACGTTAATGCCTAATAAAATAAAGTCATTTCCGTTTAGCTCATTTGAATTATACCCTGATGGTGCCACGCCTTGCATGGTTGATAAACCTGTTATGCCATAAGCGCTCTGAGGCAAAGTTGACCCATAACTTTTGAGCTCGATAGATTCTCCCGTCATATCACCTAAATCAACTAATAATTCTGCTCTTTCTGCCGGTGCTAGTAATAATCGATCCATGCTAATAGGCTCCGAGAACAAACCACCATCAGATCCAATTTGGTAAAATGTTGAATTATTCGAGAATCCAAGATTAAATACTCGCATGGATGATCCATTCAAAACTCTCAATCGCACGACTTGAGCCGGGAATTCCACAAATGCATCAATGGTTGAATTCACCATGGGTACATTATCGCCATGTTCACCAATTACGATTTGGTTGGATGCATCGAACTGTTTGGTTTGCAAGTTTAGTGGAAAATCATCCACGCCGTAAGTTCTCGGCAAATCTAGAGCAGCTTCTTCATCATCGCGAATAATAATAAATCCAGTGATCCCTTTTGTCACATGCTCATTTGTTTTTTCATGCAAATGAGGATGATACCACATAGTACAGGCTTTATCCATCACAGTAAAATTGGGATTCCAAGTTTCTCCAGGCATAATCACGGAATGAGGACCGCCATCATTTTCCGGTGAAATATGCATACCATGCCAATGGATCGTGGTTTCTTCTCCAATATTATTGGCGACATTTATATTCACGAATTCACCCTGCTCAAATATGAGAGTTGGTCCAAGATTGCCACCATTTGCGCCCATAGTTTCTGTAGCATCACCATCAAATAATTGGGTCGTTCCATTTTGCAATGAAAGATTAAATTCGTTCCCGCTCATGGTTTCTGGAATGAAAAGTTCATTTTGGGCATATAAAAAGCCGAAGATGACACTTGTGATATATATGAGGTTTTTCATTGTTATTTTCTTTTATTTTGTTTGAGTGAATTAATGATAAAAATTATTCTACTTGTTAAATCGTTGTTTGGAATAAATCGCACCAGCTACCAGAATTACTCCAACTTCCGCCCAAAATAAAACTGCATTTTCCATATAAAATGAGAAATACGGATTTTGAATCATTTCCCAAACAGATCCTTGTCCATTTTCTGGTTGAATTTGAAATAAAAAATAATCAGTTTCATTAAAAGGATATAACCATTGAATGCCAACAGTTCGTGCTGTAATCCAATCTGTAATCAAATGAAGTTGAACGCCCAGAAATATTCCTAAAGAAACGGGTTGTAAAATTGCCATTTTCAGCCATTTGTGGATGAGTATCATCACACCAAAAAGAATAATCCAGAATATTGGGGTATGCAAAATGGTATGGTGTCCTGCTACCGTATCAGAAAATAATCCATCAACATCAGGTAAAAGAGATGCAAATAGGAGAATTGGCATAAATGGATAAACCGTCCATGGTGACTTTTTCAACAGGTTTCCAAGTATAAACCCGGATGCAATGTGAGAGGGGAAAAACATTATTCGTTTTTAAATTTCATATTTATTAAAGCCATTACTCTTTAGATGGTGATTTATTATTTTAGTTACAGTTTTAATTAGTTTATTAATTCACGTTCCCGAATCATAGAATATAAAATTGGGACAACAAACGTAGTCAATATGGCGAAAACCATTCCACCAAAAGATGGAATTGCCATTGGAATCATTACATCTGCCCCTCGACCTGTGGAAGTTAGAATTGGCATAAGTGCTAA
>JABHAX010000178.1 GCA_018674095.1 Fidelibacterota bacterium | reverse complement strand
GTCATCGTAAGTCATAATTCCGGCGGCGTCTTGTCCGCGGTGTTGCAAATGGATGATGCTATCGTACAGCTCAGCTGCGACTTGTTTATGTGAAAAAATTCCGGCTATACCGCACATTAGATTTTACTCCAGTGTTCATGTATGTAAGTGTTAAAGCGTTCACGAACACTTGAAAACCTGAACACTTTAGCGTTATTTTTCTTCATAATAAGTTCACCAGTTTTGATGCTAACCCGATATAATTTTCCGGCGTCATATTTATTAGCGTCCGTCTATCTTCGTCAGAAATTTTAAGGTTTGATACGAATTCCGCCATGGATTCTGCATTGATGGATTGACCCTGAGTCAACGTTTTTAATTGTTCGTAAGCATCTTGTTTTCCCGATTTCCGCAGGACAGTTTGGACCGCTTCTCCCAGAACTTCCCAGTGATTGTTAAGTTCATTTACCATTTGAGTTTTATTAATTGTAATGCGATTCAAACCTTTAATAATATTTTGTAATGCCAAATAAGAATGGCCCAAAGCCACACCTTGATTCCGTAAAGTGGTGGAATCGGTAAGATCTCGCTGCATTCGTGAGACGGGAAGTTTGGTGGCTAAATGATTGAGCAGCGCATTGGCGATGCCCATATTACCTTCTGCATTTTCAAATTGAATCGGATTAATTTTATGGGGCATGGTAGATGAGCCCACTTCTCCGGCTACTTTCTTTTGTCCCAAAATTCCACGACTAATATAAGACCACATGTCCCGACATAAGTCGGTCAAAATAGAATTGACTCGAACCATTTGATGAAAACTTTCCGCCAAAGAATCGTGGGGTTCAATTTGAGTAGTTATTAAGTTGGGGTCGAGCCCAAGTGATTTGATAAATTTTGATGCAAACCGTATCCAATTTACTTTTGGATAAGCAGCCATATGCGCAGACCATGTTCCGGTGGCGCCACCAAATTTTCCCAATAATGTGTGGGATTTAATTTGTGAAATTTGTCTATCCAATCGAGCGCAGAAAACAGCCAATTCTTTTCCGAATGTGGTGGGCGTTGCGGCTTGGCCATGAGTCAGCGCCAACATAGATGAACCTTTATACTTCCGTGCCAGTTTCTTTAATTCTTTATTCACCGATTGTAGAGTTGGTAAGTAAATCTGTTTCAATCCATCTTGCCACATGAGCGAATAAGACAAATTATTTACATCTTCCGATGTGAGTGCAAAATGAATCCAGGGGTGAAGCGACTTTTTCACTTTTCCTTGAATATAATATTCAATGGCTTTTACATCGTGATTCGTGGTGGTTTCGAATTCCTTAATTTTTTCAGCGTCAGTCGAATTGAAATTTTGATAAATTTTTCGTAAACGGGATTGTTCAGTTTTGGAAAATGGTGGAAGTTCTTTTATTCTTTTTTTATTTCCCAAAGCAATAAGATATTCAATCTCAATTTTCAGGCGATAGCCCATGAGTGCCGATTCTGAAAAATAGGCGGACAGATCTTTTATACTATTTGTATAGCGACCATCTAATGGAGAAATGTTGTTTAAAGTGTTCATGTGTTTGAGTGTTGGTGTGTTCGGGTGTTCGGGTGTTTATGGCTGATGAATTCGTCAAGAAAATCCCAAGCCTGTCGATTTGCCCCATATTCTGAAATTGGTTCGCTCACTTTATTTTTTGAAATAGAATTATTCACATGTTTTAACAAGCCCATTGTTACAGCATGCACTTCTTCAGCATCATTTTGAAGAGCCGTTACTTTGTTGTTCTCTAAATAATTGTTATCAAGCACTACATACAACAAGCTTTTCACTTCCATGGAAGAACTTTGAGATATATCTAAAAAGCGAATGAATTCTTTTTTGTGAAAACGAGAAAACCCTTCTGCAATATTTGTCATAGATGATACAACGGCTCGTCGCAGTTGATCTTTTAAACCAAAGTCTTTTGATAGGTTACTAGATTTTGAAATTGAATAAACATTGTTTACCAAAACACGAGCCTTCTGCCAACAGATTAAATCTTCAAATTTGGTTATTTTCGCCACGATCCTATCTCATGAACACCTAAACACTTTTACACATTTTCAAATTCTTTTCTTTTATTCTCAAACCACTCGCCCATGGCTTTTGGGTCTTGCATCAATTCTTGCATTTCACCCATAGCTTTTAGATGGTCTTCATCCCTGGCTTGGAACATTTCCATTCCATGCGCTTTGCTCATGTCTGCGATTTCATCAAATGTGTCAGCTGTGAATTCTTTTTCACAGGCGCCACCCAATTGGTTGCATGTCATTGTTTTCATTTTAACTTCTTATTAATTAAACATAGTGTTCATGTTAATGATTTTATACCAACGCTATACATTCTATGGAAATGTGTATTCCCTTAATTGGCATACCTACAATAGGCGTTGATCTTGCTGGCGGGTTATTTGGAAAAAACTCAACAAAAAGATCATTTAGTTTAGCAAAGTTATTTGCATCACAAAGCC
>JABHAX010000177.1 GCA_018674095.1 Fidelibacterota bacterium | reverse complement strand
TTTTCAAGCAAAAAAGAGTGGGACAAAACAATGCTCATTTTTGGATTTATAAATTCAGAACCATGAAAAAGAATACACCGGACATTCCTACTCATTTGGTAAAAAATGGAAAATCTCTTTATACTGCAATTGGGCCTTTCTTAAGAAAATATAGTATTGACGAATTACCCCAATTGATCAATATTGTAAAAGGGGATATGACATTTATTGGCCCACGTCCAGCATTGTATAATCAGGATGATTTGATTGAATTACGAACTCAGGCAGGGGTAGATCGATTAATCCCAGGAGTAACAGGATGGGCTCAAGTAAATGGTCGTGACGAATTGAGTATCCCGGATAAAGTAAAAATGGATGAATATTATTTAAAGAATAAATCATTATGGCTTGATATTAAAATATTATTTATGACTGTTTTTAAGGTCTTTAAGACAGAAGGTGTAAAGAAATAAAAGCATTATCAACGAACAAATACTAACAAGACGAACAAAAGCAAAAAGTATAGTAAAAAAAGTTAGGATTGTTCGGGTTGTTCGTTGAATAATCCAAACAAAGGAAGTATATATGAGAGTTAAAAACCTAATAAAAGTAATAGAAAACGAATTTACCCTTGTTTTGCCAAAAGAAGAATTCCCTTCTAGCTCTGCTATACCAGACAAAGTAATGAATTATGATGTTAAATCGGTTTATACAGATAACGATCTTATAATCATTAAAATTGAAGATTCCAAAGATGTACAGACATTGGAAGATCTAGGCTACAGCTTTGAAGTAGGGGTTTAATAAGGTGCCACGGATTTTAAATGTTAAAAACAATCGGCTTTAATCTGTGTGAATCAGTGACTAAAAATAACAAAAATGAAAAATAATCGCATCTACTTATCCCCACCCCACATGAGTGAAAAAGAAAGAGCGAATCTCACAGATACCTGTCCTGAGTATAATGCCAAATCGTAGGGAATTTGATTATAATTGGATAACGCCGTTAGGACCAAATGTAGATGGGTTTGAGAGTGAGATGTATAAACAAATAAGAGGATTGAAATGAGTAAAAATTTAACCAGTTCTAAAATTGAGAGAGAAAATGTTTTAAATAATGTTTATGCGATCCAAAGCATTCAAAAATATATGGGTTTACCTGCCCTTGAATTTGAAGGTGAATATTGGATGACCAAAAAATCTGTAGCCGATTTCTTTGAAATAGATGAACGAACTATTGAGCGGTATTTAAAGAAATATTCAGATGAATTAAAACAAAATGGTTATGTTTTAATGCGAGGTAAACGACTGAATATATTAAAGTTAAAGTTTGCTACCGACATCAATGTCGGGAGCAAAACAACTCAAATAGGGCTTTTTGATTTCCGTGCATTTCTTAATTTAGCAATGTTACTTGTAGAAAGCGAAAAAGCCCGTTTATTACGGTCCAAAATATTAGATATTGTCATTGATACGCTTAATCAGCGAACGGGTGGCAAAACAAAATTTATCAACCAACGAGATACCGATTATCTTACAACAGCCATTAAAGAACCTAAATATCGTAAAAAATTTACAGACGCACTCAATCATTTTGTAGATATGGGGAATTATAAATATGCTGTTTATACCAATAAAATTTATGAAGCTATCTTCAAAGAAAATGCAACAGAATACAAAAATATATTGAAACTAAAAGATAAGGATAATTTACGAGAAACGCTGTATGTAGAAGTATTAGACTTAATTGCATCGTTTGAAGTGGGTTTAGCGTATGAATTGGAAAAAGAATTTAAAAATATTGGAAGAAAATTAGTTCCAAGCGAAGTAGATAATATATTTAGTGTGTTTTCTGAACATCCATTACACTCGCCACTCGTGAATAAAGCGCGGATAAAAATGGCGTCACGAGATTTGCATTTTAGAGATGCATTTCACAAAAAATTAGAATATTACATCCAAGCAGTTTCAAAAGATGACTTTGAAAAATTAATTGGTGATAAAAGTATGGATTTTGACAAGCAATTAGAAGAAGCAAAGGGTGTTTTCAAAAGGTTGAAAGAGAGTGAGTAATGCGATCATCTACTTTGAGTCGATTGATGAAGTAATTGCCATTCATAAAAAAACCGTAGAAGTGAGTGGCGGTGGTGAAGATGGCGTGCGAGATACGCATTCTTTAATCGCCGCATTAGCACATATACAAAATGATGATTATTACCCTACTTTTGAGGCGAAACTAACACATTTGTTTTTCGTGGCAAATAAATCTCATTGTTTCGTAGATGGTAATAAACGGATTGCCATTTCTTTAGGAATGAAATTTCTACTCAATAATGGCTATCTCTATGTCATTCAAAAATTTGCCCATCAAATGGAAATGGTGAGTTATCAAGTAGCATCAAATAACATTGATAAAGATTTATTATTAGAAATTGTTGACTCAATAATTAACGAAGAAGATTATTCTGAATCTTTAAAAATTAGGATAGCAAATTGTATAAAAGATGTCTCAATTATAACTTAACTTTAGCTTAAATATGAAAAATAATCGCATCACCCTAATCAATGTCATTACGAATGCAATGAAGTTATCTCCCTCTCTATTCAATGTCATTACGAACGCAGTGACGCAATCTCCTACCTTAACCCTGTCATTCAGAGCCGGCACGGCGTGGAATCTCTTACCCTAACCAATGTCATTGCGAACGAAGTGAAGTTGGATGTGGTTGAAAATCCCGTAGGATTACGGGACAATCTCGTAGAATGAGCCAGAATTTATCCAATTCCCCCTGCAGTTGTCATAC